>DATGJB010000037.1:0-40005 GCA_035295425.1 Chloroflexota bacterium
TTCCGGGATCCCATGTCAAGCTCTGCTCCTGTATTACTCTTTGGAATCTCTCTCTTCTGCTGTTAAGGTCCGTCCGCTAAAGACACAAAAGACCGGCGGACTTCCTCCGCCTGCCTACCCCACAGTGTACTGAAGCGCCTCAATTTGTCGCAATACCCGGTGGGTTCTGGCCGGGATGTCGGCGCACCGTACACTAGACTGGTCCAGAAGCAGCTATGTCTGAAGATCCGCCACAACCCGCGGAGAGCCCCCAGTTCGCCATGACGATCACCCTCGTCGTCATCCTCTTCCTTGCGGTGATCCTCATCGCCGATCTCATCGGAGCAATCAATGTCATCGGTTGAAGCACCGTCCGTGTCGACGCTCGCCGACCACGAGGCCGCCGGTCTTACCGCAGCCGACCTGAAGCAAATCTACTACTACATGCAGCTCACCCGGTCAGTAGAGGACCGCGTCCGACGGCTCTACCTTCAAGGCAGTCTGCAGGGAGCGGTCTACTCCAGTCGCGGACAGGAAGGAACTGCCGTCGCCAGCGCGTACGCGCTGGAACCACAGGACTTCGTGGCGCCACTCATTCGCGACCTCGGCGCCTCATTCACGCGTGGCCTGGCACCCGCTGTCATCTTCTGCCAGTGGCTGGGGCGCGCCGGTGGCCCGACTGGCGGAAGGGACGGAAACCTCCACTTTGGAGATCTGTCGCGCGGTGTGCTGGCGCCGATCAGCATGCTGGGCGCAACCATTCCGCTGTGCGCCGGCATCGCCCTTGCCGCGAAGCAGCGGCACGAGCGACGCGTGGCGCTCGCCTACATCGGCGACGGAGGAACCAACACCGGCGAATTTCACGAGGGATTGAATTTCGCCGCCGCACTGCGACTACCAGTGGTGGTCATCGTCGAGGACAACGGCTACGCGTATTCCACTCCCACCTCCAGCCACGTCGCCATCCGGAGCTTCGCCCAGAGAGCGGAGGCATATGGGATACCATCGGCAACGGTCGACGGAAACAACGTCATCGACGTTTACCGGGCAACCCGGGCCGCAGTGGATCGCGCGCGGGCCGGCGGGGGCGCGTCGCTCATTGAGGCCAAGACGTTCAGGATGCGCGGTCATGCCGAGCACGACGACGCATCATACGTTCCCAATGATTTGTTTGCCACCTGGGAGCAGCGAGACCCCATCCGTCTCCTCGTGTCCTACCTCGTGGAGATGGGTCTCATTGGCGAAGAGGAGCGCGCAGAGATCGATAGACGCATCGAACGGGAAGTCGACGAGGGCCTCGCCACCGCGCTGGAGAGCCCGCTACCGGCGCCGGAGACGCAGACCCGAGGTGTGTACGCCGACTAGGTTCACGTGGGTCCGCACGGCCCTCACCGAACGATCTGCAGTTCCCGCGGTGCTTCATTCAGGCGCCGGACGCCGCCGTCCGTCACCGCTACGATGTCCTCGATTCGAACCCCGAACCGGCCCGGCAGATAGACGCCGGGCTCGACACTGAAGGTCATGCCAGGCTCCAGCTCGAGCGTGTTGCCGGATACGATGTAGGGCTCTTCGTGAGTGTCGAGGCCGATACCATGGCCGGTGCGGTGAGTGAAATACTCTCCATAGCCGTCGCCCTCGATTACACTTCGCGCCGCCGAGTCGACGTCCTGTGCTGCGACGCCCGGCCTCACCGCGTCGACGCCCGCCTGCTGGGCCCGGCGCACCACCTCGTACACGCGCACGAAGTCGGCCGGCGCCGGCCCCACGTGGACGGTGCGCGTGATGTCGGCCTGGTACCCGTCCAGCGCTCCTCCGAAGTCGAGCATAACCGCATCTCCCTCCTCGACGACGCGGTCACCTGTCAGATGGTGCGGCGAGGCAGTGTTCGGGCCGCTGCTCACTGAGGGGCCCCAACCAATCTCCAACCCTCGCTCTTGCAGCATTGAGGCGAGGCGGCTGGCGAGATCGCGTTCGGATCGGCCGCTAAAACGATCCGCCATTACCTCCTGAAAGGCCTCGTCTGCCAGATTGGCGGCCTTTGCCAACGCTGCCAGCTCGTCGTCCGACTTCAGCATGCGCAGGCGGCGCAGGAGTGGCGACGCCGCAACGAATCGCGCCGTCGGGAACGAGCGCTGCAAGCCGAGCAGCACCGCGGCCCATGCCTGATCCGAGATCGCGACGCTTCCGTCGCCCGGAAAGGCGACGCTCGTGGCGAGCACTTGATATGGATCGTCGGTCTCGCTCCACACCAGCAGGCGGATTGTTTCGTCCCGCGCAAGACGCGGCGCCTCGAGCCGCGGCACGAGCATCATTGTCTCGCCGCGCGCCGGCACGATGAGAAGCGTCGGCCGCTCGCTGGCATGCCCCCCCGCGCCGGTGAGGTACCGAAGGTCGGAGGAGGGCGCGACGATGATTGCCTGGACGTCTTCCTCGCCCAGGAGATGGCGGACGGCGGCAATGCGGTCGTTGGCGGCTATGCCGGTCTGGATCATTGGGAGCTCTCCTCTAACCTACCGCGGAGTATGGGTCGATATGCTGCAGCGGGTCCGGGGAGCCGCCCAGCGGCCAGAACGGATCGGGCGACGCGGGTGCGGGGTCCCATCTGGGCGCATCGCAGGCGCCGGCCGAACAGCCCTTGATCGCCGAAGGCAACACATGGGCGGTGACCGCGAGGCGAGACACCTTCTTTCGCTGGTCCGCAAAGCGACGGAGGTCGTTCAGAGACTCAGCGTACAGCAACCGACGCTCAGACGTCAGATGACGGTGACCGAACAGGTCCCAGAGATATGTGACGATGATGACGTAATCGCGCGTCTCGCGGAACGCAGGGATGCCGCCGGCGGCTGCCACGGCGCCCGGACCCGCGTTGTACGCAGCAAGAGCCAGCGTCCAGTCGCCGAACCGCGCGTACAACTCGGCGAGCATCCGCACGCCGATCCGAACATTCGTGGCCGGATCCCATGGCCCATGCAAGATCTGCATGAGTCCGCGGGCGTCAGCCGGACTGAGCGCGAGGGGATCTCCGTTTGACTCCATGGTCATGACGGCGGCCACCAGATTGGGGTCGACGTGATAGCGACGCGCCGCCGGCACGATCAGAAAGGCCCATCGCCGGACCGAGGCCGGGATTCCCTTTCCCCAGCGCAGGCGGGCGTCGGCCCGGAGCTGGTCGGGCGACGGC
Source organism: Chloroflexota bacterium (assembly GCA_035295425.1). Lineage (GTDB taxonomy): Bacteria > Chloroflexota > UBA5177 > UBA5177 > UBA5177 > DATGJB01. The sequence goes on from DATGJB010000037.1 coordinate 3,161, forward strand.
CAGGGTATCTCGACCGGCGTGGCCGGCACCTGCAGCGTCGGCGTTCCGATTGAGCGTGAAATCGGCGGACGGACGCGCGTCGACTCGGTAGCCGGGGTGGCGGTGGCTGGCGCCACCGTGGGCGGAAGCGTTTCGACAGTCGGCGTCGAACGCTCCTCAACTACGGTAGGAGGAGCGAGCGCGGTTGCCGTTGGGGACGGTGTCGGGGGCGCCACGGTGGGCGCCGCAACGGTGGGAGTCGGCACGGCAGTATCGGCGTGCACGATCGACCACGCCGGCAGGGCTACAACGCCCGCCAGCGCAATGCCGATCAGGATAGTTCGACTCAGCGCACCAAGCATCTTCTTCGGCCATCGGCAGTGCGAGGGCCGGGGACTCGCACCTGCAGGCCAGCCTATCACCTGGTAAGAGGACCGTCAAACGTCGTCGACAAGCGGAATGAGGTGCGGCTCGATGCGGTCTCCGATGACCAGCACGCCGAACGACCGCGCCGGCCACCAGCGACGGTCGGTCGGCGAGCCGGGATTGAAGAGGACGCGGCCGTCCTCGACACGGTGAGCGGGGCGATGGCTATGCCCGAAAAGAACCATATCGGCGCCGTCGACGTTTCGTGCCGCGGCGAGTGCGGTCTTGCCGCCCTTGTGCCCGTGGAGCATGGCGACACGGTATCCAGAAATCTCCACCACCTTTTGGCGGGGCAGTGATTGTTTCAGCTCATCCGGATCGTTGTTACCGTAGACGGCATGTACCGGCGCAAACGAGTGCAGAAGATCGAGCAAGGCGGGGTCGGTAAAGTCACCGAGATGAAAGACTAGGTCGGCCTGCGAGAGCTCTTTCAGGACGGCAGCCGGCAGCTCCCTGGCTCGCCGGTACATGTGGGTGTCGGCAAGCACCACGGCGCGAGATGTCACATCGACGACAGGACGCTCAGGGTGGCCAGTGCATTGATTGTGCCGTGGACCACCATCGACGCATAGATGCTGCGACCGGTTTGAAAGACGTACGCCAGGATCACCCCAAGCGCAGCCAGAATCGGGAAGGAGCGTGGCTCGGCGTGCGCCAACCCGAATGCCGCTCCGCTCACGATGGCGGCGAAGGCGACCGCCAGCGGATAAGGCGCGAACCGCGTTCCGAGCCGGCGGATTCCCTGGAAGGCAATTCCTCGAAACAGCGTCTCCTCCACGAATGGCGCCTCGACCGAGACCCAGAGCAGGATAACCGCCTTCTCGAATAATCCGACGTGGCCGCGCCCGGGAAGGAGCTCCTGGGTATTGCCCTGCAGGTGATAGTTCGGAAAGAGCTTGTCGAACCCCTGCGAAAGGAGCCCGAGGGCAATGAGGATCGGAATGACCGAAAGTGCAGCGATCGCGAGCGTGCGCCACCCGGGAAAGCGGAACCCGAGAGCGCGAGGACCGGAATGAGTTGGGATCACCACGAAGACGAGTGCCGCCACAACAGTGCCCAGCAGCAGGAACTGATAGTCGATGATCCCGAACGCCTCCTGAGTCGCCCTGCTTCCGGAGAAAGCCTGTGGAAAGGCGTACAGCGTGATGCCTCCCGCCAGGAAGTAAATCCCGAACGCGACGACGAGAGCTCCGACGGCAGCGCCCAGCCCCCACGGTACGTTCGTCTGACGTGTGGCCAGCTCGCCCGCCGGATCGGTGCCTGCATCGGGTACTGGAGTCATCGTGTACGGGCCGCCTCGTCGCCGGCGCGCCGGAGCGCGCTAAGGGGAGAAGTCACCGGGCGAGAGGTTCTCAACCGTCGATGAGCGCCGACGCCGCGCCGGCGAGTCTTCGGTCGCGGATCATCGAGTTGACGCACTCGATGTCGGGCGCCAGCACGCGGTCGTCGTCCAGGTGAGGCACCTCGGACCGAATCAAGTCGCGCACCGCCTCGAGCGGGGGAGACGTGCGGAGCGGCAACCGATAGTCAAGTCCCTCTGCCGCGCAGAGCAGTTCGATGGCCAGAATATATTCCACGTTCGCCAGGACCTGCCTGACCTTGAGCGCCGCCGTGGCGCCCATGCTCACATGGTCTTCCTGGTTGGCAGAGGTAGGTATGGAGTCGACGCTCGCCGGATGTGAGAGGATCTTGTTCTCGGAGACGAGCGAGGCAGCGGTGTACTGCGAGACCATGAAGCCGGAGTCCACACCACCGTGCATCGTGAGGAAAGCGGGCAGCTCGCTGAAATGTGGGTCGAGCATGGCTTCGATTCGGCGCTCGGAGATGCCGCCGATCTCCGCGAGTGCGATCGCAGCCACATCCAGCGGAATGGCCAAGGGCTCGCCGTGGAAATTGCCGCAGGAAATCACCTCGCCGTCCACGGGAAAGATCAGCGGGTTGTCGGTGACGGAGCTCATCTCCGTGTCCACGGCCCGGCAAAGGAGGCCGAGGGCATCCCGGGAGGCGCCGTGGACTTGAGGCATGCAGCGGAGTGAATATGGATCCTGAACTCGATGCGAGTCAAAGCGATGCGACGGGAGGATCTCGCTTCCGGTCAGGAGCGAGCGCAGACGCGTGGCGGCGTGTCCCTGGCCGGCATGTGGCCGGAGGGCCATGGCTCGCGCGTCGAAAGCGCGGTCGGTGCCGCGCATCGCTTCCAGGCTCATAGCCCCGGCTATGTCGGCGACGTCGAGCACGTTGGCAGCGTCGTCGACCAGCAGCGCGCCTACGGCAGTCATGAGCTGTGTGCCGTTGATGAGCGCCAGGCCCTCCTTCGCCTGGAGCTCCACCGGCTCGAGGCCCGCCTCGGCAAGAGCCGCGCCCCCGGGGACGCGGCGCCCACCTATCTCAGCCTGGCCCGCGCCGATCAGCACCAGGGCGAGGTGGGCGAGTGGCGCAAGGTCTCCGCTCGCGCCGACCGATCCGCGCGACGGCACCACGGGTGTGATCCCTCGATTCAACATCTGGACCAGTAGCTCAACGGTTTCTGGCCTGATTCCCGAGTATCCGAGAGCGAGGGAAGAAGCACGTAAGAGCATCATTGCCCGCACCACGTCTCTCGGGAGAGGTTCGCCCACGCCGACCGAATGACTCAGCAACAGATTGCGCTGGAGCAGTGAGACGGCTTCGCGCGGAATCGCCATATCCGCCAGCTTCCCGAAGCCGGTGGTGACGCCGTAAACCACCTCGCCGCGTTCGACGAGCGCCGCCACCATGCCGCGGGATGCTTCCATCGCCGCCTGCGCCCCAGGTCCAATCCCGATTACACGGCCCCGGCGCGCGACGTCCACTACGTCGGTAACGGAGAGTGGCTGCCGGTCGATGATGAGGGGCTGGAGGCTGTCGATCGGCAGTGCCGAGAGAGGAGCGGTTGTCAAGGCGACTCATCGTAGCACAGCCCACAGCCGCCGTGAGTGACGATAGTATGAATCACACGACGGTTACGGAGGCCTCTGGGCCGCGCACGGAGGCGCTGGAGCGTATCGTGGAGCACTCTGGATTCTTCACTGAGCAGCACATGATCAAGCCGGTTGTCGGGGTAACGTGCCACGCCTACCCCTCGGAAATTCGCCGTGTGGCGGCGGTGCAAATCTATATCGACGCCATTGTGTCCGCGGGGGCAGCCCCAATCCTGATTCCCCTACACCTGGACGACGCGAGCCTGCGCCGTATCTTCTCGCTGCTAGACGGTTTGTTGCTCCCCGGTGGAGACGACATCGCCCCCGATCGTTACGGAGAGGAACCGCACCCGAAGCTCGGCGCGGTCGACGCGGATCGGGACGCGCTGGAGCTGACTCTCGCGCGATGGGCAATCGAGGGGAATCTTCCGACGCTCGGGATCTGCCGGGGCGCACAGGTGCTTGCGGTCGCGGCCGGCGGGAGCTTGTATCAGGACCTGGCATCCCAACATGAGTCGGAGCAGTCACACGACCTGCGGCACCTTGGACGAGAGCACCTTTGCCACACCATTCAGGTCAGTGCAGGATCACGACTCCATAACGCGCTCGGCACGACGACGTCGCGGGTCAACAGCCTGCACCACCAGGCGGTGCGCCAGGTGCCGAGCGGGTTCGCGGTGAGCGCGGTGTCGGAGGACGGCATCATCGAGGCGATCGAGGGCGAATCGCATGATTTCCTCGTAGGCATCCAGTGCCACCCCGAGGGAATCTGGAACTGCACTGCTCCGGAGTACCGGGGTCTCTTCGACGCATTCATCGCCTCCGCGCGGCAGGCCGCGGCGACGAGAGAGTCGAGATAGGCAAGACGCTCCCCTACCTCACCGTGACCGTGGTCCACGGGCTGACGGCGGTGTGCCCCACGGAGTCGGTGACCTCGACTCTCAGCCGGTACTTTCCGGGGCGGCCGAAGCGATAGCTGGTGGGGCGGCTGCTCGCCTTGAGTACCGTCTTGCCGACCTCCCAGCGATACTGCACCGCGTGTAGGCCGCGCGCCGAGCCCAGTGCGGCACGCAGCTGGACCGTCTTCGCCGCGGCGTAACGGGTTGTCGAAACCCGAACGGTGGAGGCATCGAACAGCCACTGGAATACCCGACCGAGTATCTGGGCGCGGGTCGCGTAGCCAGTGTGGTCGTTGATTCCAGCAAAGTCGAATGTGAACAGCACCGATCGTCCACGGTACTTCGGAACGTGTGTCAGGCTCGGGTCGTCGCCGTTCACCACTCCGATGTCCCCACCGCCGGAAATCGACGGCCGGAGCACTGCCTTGCCGAACACGGAGCCGAAGAACGGGTCGCTCCCTGTGAGCGGCTTGAGACCGGGCACACCGACGAGGCTCGAGCCGAAGATGCTGGCAACGCCGAGATTCTGCACCGCGACATTGTCGCCGGCGCCGTCGCCGGACGTGCTGAGATCGATCGCCTTGAGGCCTGAGAACAACCACTTATTCGCGAGAACGCCCGCACGGGTCTCGGCGACCGCGCTCGGCCGTGGGGGTGAGATGCCGCCCAGAGACTTGTTGTCGTTGGTCGAGCTGTCGAACTCGCTCAGGTCGAGTACTTCACCGCCGAGCTTGATGGCTGTGAACGCCGGGTCGCTCTGTGCCACGGAGAGCCCGGTGATGAAGAGCTTGCCGCCGGCGTCCAGATAGGAATGCAAAGTCGTGATGTCGACGCTGGTGAGCGCACCCTGGGCACCGTTCGCCGCATCGTTGTTCTGGTGGGCGTAGCCGTTCAAATTGCTGCCGGTGAAGAACACAACGGCCGACGCCTTCTCCATATCGGTCAGAGAAGGTGTACCGTATTGTTCTTCGTTCCAGTAGGTGTACGGGCGCCCGATGGCGGTCAGCGCATCCTGGAAGTACTTCGAGACGTCGACGTGGGGGACGGGCTGAAGCGGCGGAAGCGGCTGGAAGAGCGAAGCCGTGTCGTCCACCAGCAGGACCGTGCCCGGCGTGGTGGCCTTGTTCGTGATGCGGATGTAGTACGGGACGTGAAGCTGAGTGCTGCCGTTGTCCAGCACGACATAGCCGTCGTAGTCCCCGCGGGCGGTGGTGACGGCAGCGGATACCTGCAAGGAGAAGTCCGTATGTCCCCCGCCTGCGAGGTGCACTATCGCCGGAACAGTGACCGAGAGCCCGGCCGAGCCGTGAAGCTGTTCAACCGAAGCCTTCCAGTCCCCAGCTCCGGACCCCACGTCAGAGAGCGTTAGCGTGCTGCTCGGCGAGGCGGAAGCCCCGGCGAGATTAACCTGCCCGAAGCTGACCGAAGCCGGCTGTACGAGAGCGGTACTCGTGAGGGCGGCGGCGGCGTCGAGAAGACCGGCTCCGACCTGCATTACGCCGGGTACCGGGTTCGACTGCTCGAGGAGCGAGTGACGCGCGGCCGTCTCCATGAGGTCCGCTTTCACCATGGACGGCGACCAGGTCGGGTGCTTCTGGAGGACCAGCGCGACCGCTCCGGTCACGTGAGGCGCGGAGAAGCTCGTGCCCTCTTCCGACACGAAGCCCGTCGGATCGTAGGAGTCGCCACCCGGAGTTTGTTTCTCGGTCGCCGAGTAGATGTCCTGCCCGGGAGCAACCAGGTCCGGCTTGATGCTGTAGTACGGCCCCGGCCCACGGGCGCTGAAATCCGCGAGGTAGTTTGGTTGCTCCGGCACGACAACTTTCCTGGGGTCGATTGTCGCCGTCGCGTCCGGATGAGCCTGTAGCCAGGATCTCAGCGCGTCTCCGTCGCTCTTGGAGAGAACCACGACCGGAATCCTTGCTACCTGGATCAATGGGGAAATGAAGCCCAGTTCCTGCGTGTTGTCAAGGAAAATCACCGCCCTGGCGCCGAGCGCCTCGACGTTCTGCGCCTTCTTGTCGAACGTGATGAAGCCTCGATCGACGATTGCGATCTTTCCGTGAAAGTCTTTACCTGCCAGGTCGTCCGCGGTCGGAGCATTCGCGTCGTCTTTGGGACGCCGGGCCAATCCGGCGTATTCCATTGGAAGGGGACCGACCGGCTGAGTGAACGGCACAGGACCGAGACCGGCACTCATCCGCTGCAGCGCGGCGGGAGGCGCAGTTGGCCCGGAGATGGTGACCGTGGGATAGATGCCGTGAGAGTTGGTCGACGCGCCGACAGAGATCGCATCGGTCGCGGTGCTGGGGGACGAAACGCTCTGGGGTGTCGGTCCGGAATTGCCAGCCGACGCCACCACCACCATGCCCGCTCTGGTCGCGAGATCGACGAGCTGGGCGTCGGGATCGAGTGCCGGATCTCGGGCGCCTACATCGTATCCGAGGCTCAGGTTGGCGACATCCGCTCCGTCGGATAGCGCAGCGCCGAGGGCTGCGGCCACCTGGTCTTGAGACCCGTTATCGCCCGGGTCGGTAAGCGGAAAGACGTTGTAGCTCATCAGGTAGGCGCCGGGAGCCATGCCGCTGATCTTGGTGCCGAGCGGCGTGATGGTATCCGCGTCGCAAGCCTCGATCGCGGCGGTAAATGTGCCGTGGCCCTGGACATCCTGGGCGCTGTACGGCTGTCCCTGCGTGGGACCGAAGGCGCGAGCCACGACGACCTTGTTGTTCGTGAATGCGAGATTCTGTTGAGAGTCGGAGCGGATGCCTAGAGCCGGGCGGGCGAATCCGGCGGGATTGAAACACGGGTTTGTAACGTCTATACCGGTGTCGATGTCGGCGATGTAGCAACCGTGGAGCCCAGTCTGTCCAGCTTTCTGGCCCTGGCACTCGCTGCCGGCGGCCCGAGGGCCGCCCAGCATCTGCCAGGCCTGGGGCGCGTTGACCAGCTCGGTGGACTTGTCCAGGAGAGGAGACACGCGGACGTCGGGCATGACGCTCGCGACGTTGGCCAGCGACTGGAGGCGCGCCAGCTGGCTCTGCGGCACCAGAGCGGCGAAGCCGTCGAAGAGAATGTTGAGATTGCGCTGGAGGTTGAGCCGGATGCCCTGGCCGCGGAGGTAGGCTATCTCGCGAGACTGGTAACGCAGCAGTGCCGCCGAGTATTGCCGCGAGGCCGGCAGTGTGGGGTCGTATCGAAAGCGATGAAGGGTAGCGGCATCAGAGGCACGCAGGAAGGGGTCGGCCGCAACCGGTGCCCCCTTCAGCTCGACGAGCACGCGGACGACTGGCGTCGACGCCGCCGGGTGGGCTGGCGTGGCTGCGTCCGCCGTGGAAAAGGCAGCCGTGAAAAGTGCGCAGAGCGTTGCCAGGGTCGAGACAATCCGGAGCATGCAAACCTCGTCGGGTGGGAGCGTGGGGCCGACCGCCGGCGCGAGACGATGGGGCCGTTTCCACGGCAAAATATTCGCTTTCCAGAAAGATGTCGCGCGCTATCGAAGTATAGCGGAGTCCGAAAATGACCTCAACAGGCCCACGGCCGGTTTCGCCTGTGCGGAGCCGGGAGCCCCAAGTGTCGCCATGGCGCCCCCCGGCGCCAAGCGTATGGATCTCCCCCCACGGTGCACGCCGCGCCCGCAGAAGGTTTCGAGCTTCGGTCAGGCTACCGGATGTCGATGCCGCGGCCTGCGCTTGCGTTCGCCCTCGCGGCGACGGCGGGTCTACCGAGCCGCGCCTCGGTCGTTGAACCACTCCCACCAGCGCCGGAAGCCCTGCCACTGGCGCTCCTGAATGACGGTTTGCGCGCTCGCCCGATTCCACGGATCGAAGTACGAACAGGTATGGCTGGTGGAGCAGCGGTACTCCGCGAGTACCTGGCAGATGCTGTTGGACCAGAACGGGCAGTCCTTGCAGGTCTTGTTTTGCCAGGGGAAGCCGGTTTGTTGCTCCACCGCTGCTTCGGTCCGGTAGTATCCGGAGTCGTACGCCGCCTTCAGTTTCTGCATCCACACTTCGGTCATCGTCCTTCCCCTTGCGGGCGCTGCGGCCCGCTGGCTGCCCGTCCGAAGTGCAGAATGCATGCCAGCTATGCGCCGGCCCGGGCACATCGCGAGCCGCAGAGAGAGTACCGGGTGGCAGCACGGTTCGGCAGGCTCGTGCGGCGATGATGTGAGGGCGGCGAGGCTCAGGTAGTGGCCGCGGCCACCGGCTCGACCTGGCGAGCTGCCCCGATCTCCTCTGCTACCGCCCGGCCAAAACGGGCTACCGCCTCCAGCGCCTGCTCCTCGTCGGTAATCAGGGCGGGCAGGAAGCGGATCGTGCTCCGCCCGGACCCGAGCAGCCAGAGTCGCTGCTTGTAGACGCAGTTGCGGATGATTCGGTCACGCAGCTCCGGCGACGGCCGCTTATTGCGCGCGTCCTCGACAAACTCGACCCCCTGCATAAAGCCGAGGCCGCGAATATCGCCGACTTGCTCGAACTGGCCGATGGTCTCGCGGAGGGCAGACAGCATCAACGAGCCGACGCGGCGAGCATTGTCGATCAGCCCGTGCTCTTCGATCGAACGCAGTACAAACAGCGACATGAGAGCCATACGAGGCTCGGCCGAAAACGTTTCCGAGTGCCGCGAGGCGCGAAGGAACATCGGAGCGCGACCGATGGTGGCGCCCATGGGGTAGCCCCCGCCGAGTGCCTTGGCCGTGCAAATCATGTCGGGTGCTACCCCGGCGTGTTCGATGGCCCACCAGCTGCCGGTTCTGCCCAGACCCGCCTGCACCTCGTCGGCGATAAGAACGGCTCCGTACATGTCCGCGACTTCCCGCAGGCCGCGCAGGAACTGGGGCGGCGGGACGATGATGCCACCCTCGCCGCCGACGGATTCGACCACGATTCCGGCAATGTCGGTGCCCTCGTCCAGGATCGCGTCGCGCAGCTGCTGGAGCGCGAACTCGGCGCAGGTGTCAGGATCGCTGCCCAACGGCGAGCGATACGGATAGGCGTACGGAGTGCGAATGACATCCAGACCCTGGGGGTAGCCCTCCTTGTGCACCGCCTTGCTGGCGGTGAGCGCGAGAGCGTACCCGGTGCGGCCGTGAAAAGCCGGGCGGAAGGCGACGAAGCGCTGGCGACCGGTCTGATCCATCGCCGCTTTGAGCGCGGTCTCTACTGCGCGCGCGCCGCTAGTGGTGAAGAAAACTTGCTTGTCAAAGTCCCCGGGCGCCGTCGCCGCCAGTCGCTCGGCCAGGAGGACGTGCGGGATGTTGTCGAAGTCCTGCCCCGGCAGTTCCTCAACCACGTCGGCCAGACGCACTTCGAACTCCCGGATTCCGGCAGGCCGGAATCCTAGCGCTCGCACGGCGACCCCGGATGTCATATCGAGGTACTCGTTGCCTTCAAGGTCGTAAAGCCAGACCCCGCTCCCGCGAGTGTGGTCGATAACCGGATAGATGTCGCGATCCTGGGTCGTGACTGCCAGCGCCCGCTGCGCGCGCTCGATCCAGTACAGACTCGACGCCGGGACGTCCCCGAGGCCGGGTACCAACCACTGCAGCAGGTCAAGCTGGTCTTTGTTCATTGCGCTCTCCTTCGCTCCATTCAAGCAGAAGGAGCATGAGTGCCTTCTGCGCGTGAAGTCGATTTTCTGCTTCGTCGAAGATCACCGAATTCGGGCCGTACGCGATCTCGGCCGTTACTTCTTCGCCGATGTGCGCCGGCAAACAGTGCATGAACAGGAAATCGGGCCGGGCCGCGGCGGCGAGCCGCTCGTTGACCTGATATGGGGCCAGGAGCTGCAATCGTCGATCGCGGTCGGCTTCACGACCCATGGAGGTCCACACGTCGGTGTAGATCACGTCGGCGTCCCGAACGGCTTCCCGAGCGTCCCCGGTAACCCGGATACTGCCACCGAATCGGGACGCGTTGCCGCGGGCAAGGTCGACGTAACGCTCCATCGGCCGGAGCTCGGGCGGGGAGGCGACGATCATGTCGACGCCGAGCATCGTTGCCCCCAGCATCAGGGAGTGCGTGACATTGTTGTTACCATCGCCAACGAACGCGAGTCGAAGACCCTCAAGCGATTCCCGACGCTCGAGGACCGTGAATAAGTCGGCCATGGACTGGCACGGATGCTCCTCGTCACTCAAGCCATTGATGACCGGAATCGAGGCGGAATCGCCGAGCTCCGCGACCGTTGCATGCGCGTAGACCCGCGCCATCATCAGGTCGGCGTAGCGCGACACGACGCGCGCCGTGTCTCCGATTGATTCACCGCGGGAGAGCTGTGACGAGTCCCGATCGAGATAAATGGCGTGGCCGCCCAGCTGCGTCATGCCCGCCTCGAATGAAAGGCGGGTGCGCGTCGACGATTTCTCGAAAAACATGACCAGCGTTCTGCCCGGCAGCAGCGGCTCAAGTCGGGTTCGCTTCAGCTGACGAGCGCGGTCAAAGACAGTCCGAATCTCGCGAGGGCTCAGGTCGTTCTGGCTGACGAAGTGACGGACCATCGACGACTCCACGGGCGAGAGGCGGCGCAGGTGGCCGGAGGGCATCATGCGGCCCAAAACGCGCAAATTATAGCAGTCGATCGGTTGCGCATCGCCGTCGCGCAACGTATAGAATGTGGCCCATTGCGGCGAGGGAGGATCAGATGAGCGATTCGCTTGTCATCGCGTTCGGCGGGAATGCCATCCATCCCTCAACGCAGACGGGGACGCTGGACGAGCAGCGCGGCAACATCCGGCGGATGTGCGCGGGGCTTGGCGAGCTCGTGGTCGAGGGCCATCGAGTCGTGGTGACGCACGGCAACGGTCCCCAGGTCGGCGAGATCATGCTGCGGTCGAACATGACTGAGGGCAAGGTCCCACCGGTGACGCTCGACGTGGCCGGCGCCCAGTCGCAGGGGCAAATCGGGTACATGTTGCAACAGGAGATGGGGAACTACCTGCGCGAGCGCGGTGTGCCACCGGTTGTCGCCACCGTCGTCACGCAGGTGGTCGTCGACCCGGCCGATCCGGCCTTCCAGAACCCGACGAAGCCGATCGGGCGCTTTTACCAGCGCGCAGAGGCGGAGGCACTTCGCGAAGAGCGGGGCTGGATCATGGTCGAGGACGCCGGTCGAGGGTATCGGCGCGTGGTCCCGTCGCCGCGGCCGCTCGACATTGTCGAGTGGACGGCGGTGCGGGCGCTGTTCGAGTGTGGCGTGCTGGTCATCGCGGCTGGGGGTGGCGGCGTACCGGTGGTTCGGGAGGGCGGCGTACTCCGCGGAATCGAGGCGGTCATCGACAAGGACGCGGCGGCTGCAACCGTCGCGACGCTGATCGAGGCGAGTACGCTGGTCCTGCTCACCGAAGTGCCGGCGGTGGCTGTGGACTTCGGCACGCCGAGGCAGCGTCCGCTAGCCGCCGTGTCGCTCACCGATATGAAGGGACATATGGCTGACGGACAGTTTCCGCCGGGCAGTATGGGACCCAAAGTACGCGCCGCGATCGACTTCCTCGACGCCGGCGGCGACCGAGCCATAATCACCAACGTGTCGAATCTGGTCGAGGCGGTGCACGGCGACAGGACCGGAACACAAGTCGTCCACGACGTGCAGGCGCCGCCGAGGACACGCCCAACGCTGGCCCGGCACGCGCCGTGAGTGAGCTGTCAGTTCGCGAGATTCAGGCAATCCTCCCGCACCGCTATCCGTTTCTTCTGGTGGATCGGATCCTGGAGATCGAGCCCGGAGTCCGCGCCGTCGGGATCAAGGCCGTCACGATTGGCGAGCCCTTCTTCGCGGGGCACTTCCCCGACTACCCTGTCATGCCGGGCGTCCTGATCGCAGAGGCTCTGGCTCAGGTCGGCGCCGTCGCCGTGCTGGGCTCGGAAGGCGCGAACGCACGTATACCTTTCCTGACCGGACTCGACGGCTTCCGATTCAGACGACAGGTCGTACCGGGCGACGTGCTGCGCCTGGAAGTGACGCTGGGCCGGCTGCGCAGCCGCAGCGGCAGAGGCCACGGGGTGGCCACGGTAGAGGGCCAGCTCGCCGCCGAGGGCGACATAACGTTTGTTCTCGCGTCTTAACCGGCGGCGAAGACCAGCTTCTGGTGGCGCAGCAGAATACTCTGCAAGATCCCAAGCGACGCAAGCGTCGTGATCAGCGAGCTGCCACCGTAGCTGAGGAGCGGCAAGGGAATCCCTGTCACCGGCATCATCCCTACATTCATGCCGATGTTGACGAAGATCTGGAACATCAGCATGGCCAGAATGCCGCTCGCCAGCAGCCGACCAAAGATGTCTCCTGCCATGAAGGAGACGCGGGCGATACGGAGCAGCAACATCGTGTAGGCGGCGAACAGCACCAGCACACCCGCGAAGCCCACCTGCTCCGCGATCACCGAGAAGATGAAGTCTTTGTCCTCGACGCGCTGGAAGCCGAGCTGACTCTGCGTGCCCGGCGCGAAGTGCTGTCCGAGGAATCCACCGGCGCCCACGGTGATCAACGAGTGGATGACGTTGTAGCCCTCACCAAGGGGGTCCTTGTTGGGGTTGAGGAAGATGGTGAGCCGGTCCTGCATGTACCGGAACCGCTGAACGTGCCCCATGGCATTCCAGAGCACCGGCAGGATAGCCCCGCAGCCCGCGGCGAGCGCGGCCAGGTGAGAAAGCTGCACACCGGCCATGAGCGCGATGCCGACCCAGATCGCGACGAACACGGCGCTCGTCCCCAGATCCGGTTGCAGGAGCACCAGAGCCATCGGGGCGACCACCCATAGCAGTGAGCCCAGCATCGCGCGCCCGCTGACCCCACGATCCTCGCGGTCGGCAAAGAATTTCGCGAGGACGATCACGAGCATGAGCTTCGCCGGCTCGGACGGTTGCAGCGGGAGGATTCCGACGTTGATCCAGCGCTGCGCGCCGTAGGCGGAGTGGCCGAGGCCAAGAACGACGAGGAGAATCAGCATATTGAGCGCGAAGAGCGGAACGGCGAGCGAGCGCAATAGGCGGTAATCGAAGTTAGTGAGAATGACCATGGCGGCAAGGCCCAGCACGGCGTACAGCGCCTGATGTATGGGGGTTGAGAGCGTCACACCGGATGTCGGCCAGCGCGAGATCGCGAACAGAACGATGCTGCCGAAGGCGACAAGCGCCACCGGCAGGCCCACCAACTGAATGTCGAAGTTGGCCCAGTGCTTCACCTCACTGCCCCCCGGCGCCCCCGCCGACCAGCGTCTGCGATACGTCATCCAGCCAGTTGGCCTTGGTGGGCTTCAAGTGGAAGTAGTCTTCGAGGGCCTTGTGCGCAATCGGCGCGGCAACGTACGCGCCCTCCGCGTTCGCATCGGGAACCAGGACGGAGATCGCCACCCTCGGATTCTCGTAGGGGGCATACCCGATCCACCAGGCGTCGGTGGTCGGTGCGCCGTTGGGCAGGCGTGTCTCTGCCGTCCCCGTCTTGCCGGCCGCGTTGATTCGAGGATCGATCACGTTGAAGCTGGTGCCGGCCAGTGGAGGCTGCACCGAATTGTGCATCCCCTCCTGCACGAGAGCCAGGTTGCCAGGATCGATGAAGTTGTTCCGGATGACCGTGGGAACGAACGGCTGGATAACGCGCGCTCCGTGAAGCCGGCCCTCGCGCGGAAGCACCGTGCCGACGATCTTGCGCAGCAGGGTCGGCCTGTACAATGTACCGCCATTGGCAATCGTGGCGGCCACGTTGGCCATCTGGAGAGGCGTCGCAAGGTCGTCTCCCTGTCCAATCGCGGAATTGTACGAGTCCCCGATGTACCATGGCTGCCCGTAGTGCTGCAGATGCCAGGCGCGCGTCGGCACCAGTCCGGACGCCTCGGGCAGACCGATCCCGTAGGCGCTCCCGAGTCCGAACTCGCGCGCATACCGTGCCAGCCGGTCCGGACCGAGGGCCGGCATGTGCGGATCGACGGTCGGATTGCCGCCGACCATCGTATAGAAGTAGATGTCGCTCGACTCGGCGATCGCGCTCACCACGTTCATGGCGCCGAGACCCGGCCCCCACCATCCATGGAACACGTAGCTCCCGAGGTCGATCTTGCCGCCGTCGTAGACGGTTCGACTCGCGTCGGTAACGCCGGCCTGCAGCGCGGCGGCGGCGGTGACCACCTTGTAGGTCGAGCCGGGGGGGTAGGCGCCGGCTGCTGCCTGGTCCACCAGGGGATGGTACGGATCGTCGTTGAGCTGAGCGAACCGGTTCGCGGAGATGGCGGGCGAGAACCAGTTGTTGTTGAAGCTCGGCAGGCTCACCATCGCCAGGATCTGTCCCGAGTTGACGTCTTCCATTACGACGATCCCCTGACGCAAACCCAGCTTGTTGAGCGCGGCCTGCAGATCGTTCGCGACCTGAGCCTGGAGCCGGGAGTCGATCGTCAGATACACGCTGTCCCCGGGCGTGGTATGCCCCGGGTCCAGGACGCGCACCGGCCGCTCCCCCGCGTCCACCTCCACCTGCTCGCTCCCGTTGATCCCGTGCAGATACGGGTCCAGATACGACTCCAGTCCAGCCGCGCCGACGTGATCGGTGAGATTGAAGTGTTCGAGCGGCAGCTGCTTGCGGTCCGCAGTGTATTGCGCCGGAAGGATATCGCTGGTGTAGCCGACGATGTGAGACAGGGAGTATTCCGGGTCGTCCATGTAGTTACGGACGCTGGTAGGAACGATACGGACCCCTGGCAGTTCACTGTGGAGCTGGAGCAAGCCCATCGCCGTGTCTGCCGTCACCGTCCGATTGGCGCAGTGCTGACAGATGGGCACTGCCTCGTACTGGCGCCACATGTTCTGTGCCACGGTCGCGGCCAGCTGCTGCGGCGTGGGATGACCGCCGAGAAGCGACGAGAGGCGCCGGTACACCGTGTCCGCTCCTGTCGCGGGGATCCCGTGGGGCACGATCATCACGCTCCAGCTCGGCGCGTTGTACACCAGCTGACGGCCGTACCGATCGTAGATGATGCCCCGGCTCGCTTCAACCGGCAGCGTCCGAATCTTACTTGTGTCTCCCTGCACCTTGTAGTAGTTCCCCATGACGACCTGGACATACCAGAGCCTCCCGGAGAGGACGGCGAAGACAAGCAGGATGCTGGCACGGAGCAGGACGAACTTCGTACGTTTCCTCACCAGCTAGCCCTCGGTTCGGGGTAGACGCGCTGCTCCAGGCGGCGAACGAGCCGGAAGCCAGGAATATTGAGAATCGCGTTGTACAGCGCGACCGGGAAGACGAGGTACCGCATCGCGGGCAGGAGATCGACATTATGCTGAGTACTGACCAGGATAAACGCCACGATCGCGTAGTACAGCAACGTGGCGGCGAAGACTGTGGCCGGCGGAAGCAGCGCGTGAGTGCGTATGAACGTGCCCCCGCCCAGGCTTACCAGACTCGCGACGAGCACCATCGCCACCGTCCCGGTCCCGATCGGCCACCCCTCGAACATGTCCAGCGTGAAACCGCCAATGAACGCCCACAGCATGCCCTCGTCCGGACCGCGCAGGATTCCCCAGTCGACAACCGCGATGAGAACGACTGAAGGTAGCGCTCCACCGATCTGCAGCCGGTTGAAAAGGCTGGTCTGCAGCAACGCCAGCACCGGAAGGAGCCACAGGGCGGTGAAAAGGCCTGGATTGAGACTCCGAACGGTACTCATGGCTTGATCCACTGATTCGGCTGACTGGGTCTGTAACCCTTTACAACTTGCACGATCTCCAGGTCGGAGAAATCGGCCAGCGGTTGGATCACGGCGCTCTGGAACATGTCCGAGCTGGAGTGATGAACGGACACGATCTGACCGATGAGGAGCGTTCGCGGGAACTCGTTCCAGACGCCGGATGTGACCACGAAGTCGCCGGCGCGCAGTACCCGGCTCGTCGGGACATATTCGAGAACCGGCCGAGCGTCGAATTTGCCGTCGACCACCCCGGACGCTCGCGTGGTCACGTCCATCGCTCCCACCGAGCTGCTGGGACTGAGGACCCATTGAACCTTGGCCCAGTTCGAGCCGATGTCCACGATCTTGCCGGCGAAGTAGCCGTTCTGATCGAGCACCGTCATGCCGTCAACCAGGCCGTCACGCGACCCCCGGCTGATGAACGAGACCGGGTTGAGCGGATCGTTCAAGGTCCCTATGACGCGAGCCACCATCAGGCGGAGATTGGGATTGCGGTCCCGGAAATTCAACATACGGCGGAAGATCTGATTCTCGTAGCGGGACGACTGAAGCGCCGCGTTCTCGCGCATCAGGACTCCAATCGTTTTGCGGAGCGTCCCGTTTTCCTGCTGGAAGCGCGGCCCATTCACGACACCCGAAATAGTGTCCCCGATGGCGGACGTAACGGCGGTGATGGCCGACTGAAACGGAGCAGCGGCACTCAGCCCAACCCTGTCGATCGGGGCCAGCCAGCGCCCCAGGAACAGCACCAGAAATGCGGCGACCAGGAACATCACCGCAAGTCTTCTCCCGCCGCGAGTCTCAACCATGGGCTACCAGATCGCTACCGTGGTGTCCGGCCATCCTGCGGAGAGACAAATACCTTGCGCAGCGTATCCAGGTCTTCCAGGCACCGTCCGGTTCCGCGCACCACGCAGGTGAGGGGATCATCGGCCACGGTCACCGGCATCTTTGTCTCCTCAGCAATGCGCCGGTCCAGCCCCTGGAGCAGCGCGCCACCACCGGCGAGGTAGATGCCCTGATCCATGATGTCGGCGATGAGCTCCGGAGGCGTCTCTTCAATTGTCGTGGTTACCGCTTCGACGATCAATGCGACCGGTGGCTCGATCGCGCTGCGAATCTCCTTGCTCGAGACTTCCACGGACTTGGGGAGCCCGCTCACCACGTCGCGGCCGCGCAGGATCACCTTCGTTTCCTTCACATCGTCATGCGCCGAGCCGGCAGTGAGCTTGGTCTGTTCCGCGGTGCGCTCCCCGATGAGCAGTCCATGCTCGCGGCGTGCAAACTGCAGAATCATCTCGTCGATCTCATCACCCGCCACCCGGACCGACTTGCTGAGCACGATGCCGCCCAGCGAAATGACCGCGACCTCGGTGGTACCGCCGCCGATGTCGACGATCATACTGCCGCTCGGCTCGGTGATTGGCAGATCCGAACCGATGGCGGCGGCCATCGGCTCCTCGATGAGGTACGCTTCACGCGCCCCGGCATTCACCGCGGCATCGGAGACCGCCCGTCGCTCCACCTCGGTAACCCCCGAAGGGATACCCACCACGACGCGCGGTCGCGGTAACAGGGCTACCTCCTCGTGAACTCGATTGATGAAATATCGAAGCATGCTCTCGACGATTTCAAAGTCGGCTATCACGCCGTCCTTCAGGGGACGGATGGCCACGATGTTCGCCGGCGTGCGGCCGACCATGCGTTTCGCCTCGGCCCCGATCGCCAGGACGCGTTTGGAGCGCTTATCGATGGCAACGACCGAAGGCTCCGAGATGACCACACCTCGTCCCCGCACGAAGACCAGAGTATTCGCTGTTCCGAGGTCGATGCCCAGGTCCTTGGAAAACATTCCAAAGAGACTGGAGAGGGGGCTGCGCATTGGTAGCCTTTCCATCTCGCTTGTTCTCGAGCGGCGCCGCACCGGATCGGCCGGCTCACCGACGCATGGACGCGGAAATTCAGCGCGCAGCCGCTGGATTCGCGCCCGCCACGGGCCGATGCCGGGCGTAAATCAGGAAAGTATAGCACGCTGTTTTTCGGCCGGGCCGCCGCGGGCGTTGGTGTGAGTGGTGCCCCGCCATTGACAGATGCCCCGCGGCTCTGTTAAGAAATGAGCATAAGAGTAAAGGAGGTGATGTGCAGTGGATAGTAGTCACTGTTGCCGTTTCGCAGGGACACTCTGCATGGAGGTGACTGGCTGCTGACACCTCCGGCGCGCTGACACCGCGCGCAGAGCGTTCAACAGACGGTAACTGGGGGAGCGCGACAGCGCTCCCCCTTTCTTTGCTCGGTTAGTTGACAGTCCGAGCTGGAGCAATATATGACCTCCCCGATCCCCTCCATGCAGGCCGCTTCGCCCGGTCCATTGAACGTGGATGTGATCCGCCGCGGCGTCGACGGTCTCGATCCGGCGGCGGAGATTCGGTACTCGGCCGAGGTCGATTCGACGAATCGAATCCTCGGCTCGCTCGCTCCGGACGAGCGCCGTCACGGAATCATCCTGCTGACCGATTACCAATCGGCGGGACGAGGGAGGCGGGGCCGCCGCTGGATCGCCCCGCCCCGCACCGGGCTCCTGTTTTCGATGCTCCTGGCGATACCTCCGCGAGCGCTACCGGTCGACATTCCGGTGGTAGGCGCCCTGGCGGTCCAGGACGCGCTGACCGATGCGACCGGGCTGAAAACCCGGCTCAAGTGGCCGAACGATGTGCTGGTAGGGGATCGCAAGCTCAGCGGCATCCTGGCCGAGTACCTGCCCGGTAAGTCGCCATTTGCGGTGCTCGGCATCGGTCTCAATGTCAACTTCGATCCCGCCGCTGAACCGGCCGCAGGAGCCGCCGCCACCAGCGTTAGCGGCGAGCTGGGCCACCTGGTGGAGCGAGAGTTCCTTGCTGTAGTCCTTTTCAAGGCGATTTACTTGTGGTATCGTTGTCTCGCATGCGATCCGGCCTCTGTGCTCGAGGCCTGGACGGCTCGACTGGACCTGATTCAGCGGGCCGTCCGGATCGAAGACGCGTCGGGACAGTGGCAAGGAATTGCGGAGCGCATCAGGCGAGACGGCGGGTTAGAAGTACGGAGAACTGATGGGGTCCGGCGCACAGTGTACGCCGCCGACGTCTCGATGCGATAACCAGGATGTTTACAGTCCCCGATATGGGGATTACAATAATGCCCTTCCGCGGCCAATTCGCAGGAGAGACGGCTCCATCGTTCGACACGATAGGGAGATACGCGCCCCAGGAGCCAACGAGCAGGAGGATTCAGGTGAACAACCACCACAAGCCGACGCAGATCTCGGCAGAATTCAAGCAGGAGCTGGAGAACGAGCTCGAGCACCTGCGAAACCATGTGAGGCCGATGATCGCCGAGCGGCTCAAGTCGGCTCGCGAGGGCGGGGATATCACCGATAACGCGGCCTTCGAACAAGCCAAGGAAGATCTTGCCCGCCTGATGGGCAAAATGGCCGAGATTGAGAAGACGCTGCGCGAGGCGACGGTGATCCACCACAACGGCAACGGGAAGCCGCGCAAAGTCGAGATCGGAACCATCGTGTCGGTCTCTCGGGACGACGGGCGCGAATGCTCGTACAAGATCGTCGAGTCGATGGAGGCTTCGCCCAACGACGGCAAGGTATCGGACCAGTCTCCGATCGGCCGCGCGCTGGTCGGCCGGAAGCGTGGCGACACGGTGCAGGTCGAGGCGCCGGCACGCACCATCTCGTACACGATCACGGATATCCAGTTCATTCACTAGGTTTGGTGGCCGGGGAAGTCGGCGTCCGTCTGCCGCTGCTCGCCGCCGCCGACTTTCGCGGAGCCAGGTTGTGACAGAGCACTCGGACACTCGCCGGCTCAGAGAGCAAAAGCTCGACGAGCTAGCGACTCTCGGCCTGCCCCACTCCCCGAATCGATTCGGACCGACGCGCCACGCCGCTGAGATCCGGAAACACTTCGACGCGCTGGCCGGCTCGCGGGTGCGAGTCGCCGGCCGCCTGATGCGGATCCGGAAGATGGGCAAGGCGTCGTTCGCCCATATGCTCGACGTTTCGGGTGAGATCCAGCTGTATTTCAAGCTTGACGCGCTCGGGCCGGAACGGTACCAGTATTTCAAGCTCCTCGACCTGGGCGACGTGATCGGCGCTGAGGGAACGGTGTTTCGAACCGCCACCGGCGAGGTCACCGTGCAGGTCGAAGAGCTCGTCCTCCTGGCGAAGGCGTTCCAGGCACTTCCGGAAAAGTGGCATGGCCTGACGGATGTGGAAACACGGTACCGGCGGCGCTACCTCGACCTGATCTCGAATGACGAGACGCGACGCATCTTCCTGCTTCGCACCGGGGTGCTGCGCGAGACCCGCCGCTTCCTCGACGAGCGGGGCTTCCTCGAAGTCGAGACTCCGATTCTGCAACCGATGTACGGCGGCGCCGCGGCGAATCCCTTTCACACCCGGTACGAGACGCTCGACCAGACGGTCTTTCTCCGGATTGCGAGCGAGCTGTACTTGAAGCGGTTGATCGTGGGCGGCATGGAACGCGTGTACGAGATCGGTAAGGACTTCCGGAACGAGGGTTTCTCGCGCAAGCACAGCCCGGAGTTCACCATGCTCGAGCTGTACCAGGCCTACGCCGACTACCGGGATATCATGGCGCTGTTCGAGACGATGATATCAACCGTCGCCGCCGAGGTCGCTGGCAGCCAACGAGTCGAGTTCGACGGATTCGACATTGACCTCACCCCGCCGTGGCGGCGTCTCTCCATGCGCGAAGCACTCGCCGAGTACGCCGGAGTAGACGCCGCGGCATCGCGGGATCCGGATGCGCTGCTAGACGCGCTGCGGCGTCACGGTCACGTCGCTCCCGGCGGCGGGTCGGTTGGGATCCTCACCGAGGAGCTGGTGAGCTCGGTGATCGAACCGAAGCTCATCCAGCCCACGATCCTGTATGACTTCCCGGTGGACTTCCCGGGGAGCCTTCTGGCAAAGCGCAAGGCTGACGAGCCGGATGTCGCCGAGCGCTTCGAGGTCTACATTGGAGCAATAGAGATCGCGAACGCGTTCACCGAGCTGAACGATCCGGAGGACCAGCTACAGCGCATGAAGGTATCCGCGACACAGAGCGGTGTGGAGCACGCCGAGATAGATTGGGACTACATCCACGCGCTCGAGCACGGCATGCCCCCCACCGGCGGTCTCGGATTCGGCGTGGACCGCCTGGTCATGGTGCTCGCCGGGGCGCACCACATACGGGAGACAATTCTCTTCCCCTTGCTCAGGGAGCGGGAGGATGCCCATGCTTAGCCGAGATCTGATCCGCAACCAGACCGACCTGGTCAAGCGAGCGGTCGAGCTGCGGCGAGACCGGGCCCCAATCGACGAGATCGTGGCCCTCGACCGGGAGCAGCGCACCCTGAAGGCGGAAAGCGACTCGTTGAGGGCGGAAACCAATCGCATCTCGAAGTCATTTGGCGATGCGTCGTTGGCGGACGAGGACCGGGCCCGGCTCCGCGAGCGGGCGATCGAGGTGCGCACACGCACCTCGGAGCTGGACCGGCGCATTGACGAGCTCGAGGTACAGCTGCGCGAGCTGGAGCTGTGGGTCCCGAACATTCCGGACGACAGCGTTCCCGTCGGACAGAGCGAAGAGGACAATGTCGAGCGGTGGACGTGGGGAAGCCCACGGACATTCGCGTTTCCCCCGAAATCGCATGTCGACCTCGGCGAAGCGCTCGGCATCTTCGATTCCTCGGATGCGGTCCGCATGTCGGGTACGCGCTTTCACACACTGCGTGGGGCCGGCGCGCGCATGGAGCGAGCCCTGGCCCAGTTCATGCTCGATCTGCACGTTCGCGAGCACGGCTTCACGGAGCTCTGGGTGCCCGACCTGGTGAAGCGCGAGGCTATGATCGTCTCGTCCCAGCTACCGAAGTTCGCGGAGGATGCGTACTACCTCGAGAAAGAGGACATGTACCTCATCCCGACGGCCGAGGTCCCGCTGGTGAACATGGAGACCGACAAGATCCTGGAGGCCGACCAGCTTCCCATACTGTATGCGGCCTGCACGCCCTCCTTCCGCCTGGAGGCCGGAGCGGCCGGCCGCGAAACGCGGGGCCTGATTCGCGTTCACCAGTATGACAAGGTCGAGATGGTCGTCTTCTGCAGGCCGGAGGAGAGCATGGAATGGCTGCAGCGCCTCGTGAAGTTCGCGGAGGACGTGCTTCAGCGGTTGGAGCTCCCGTACCACGTGCTCGAGATGAACACGTCGGACCTCGGCTTCGGTCAGGTCAAGAAGTACGATCCCGAAGTGTGGATGCCGAGCTTCAATCGATACGTCGAGATCAGCAGCTGCAGCAACATGGGAGACTTTCAGGCGAGGCGAGGAAAGATGCGCTTCCGTCCCGCTCCGGGCGAGCCTCCACGATTGCTTCACACGCTAAACGGCTCCGGCGTCGCGGTGGGCCGCTGCCTGGCGGCGATCTGGGAGAACTACCAGCAAGAGGACGGCAGCATCGCCGTTCCGAAAGCGCTTGTTCCCTACATGGACGGTCGAGAGCTGATCACCGGCCCGTAGGGTGGAGGCGTCGATCGCCGATCTAGCCGGCGATGGCGCCCGATCGGCATGCGCGACCAGTTCTCATAGAGTGGCGAGCCGATCGGCTACACGGTGACCTCGGCCGTCACCGCGCCACTTGCGGACCTGCGAACAGCGCAGGAGCAGGCAAGCTCAACCGGTGATGCGGAGAAGCTTGAGGCGGGCGTCACGACCCGCCGAGTCGCCTGCTCGCAGACCGCCCTTCTTCGCATCAGGTCCGATGCCAGGCTGCCGGCGGCTAGAATGGTGCCACATCGGGCTGTCCGGTGGGAAGGTGCCGCTGTATGGCCGTGGCCGCCTCCTTTTCCCATCCGTATCTGCCTCCGCTCCTCGGCCGGGAGGTCGAGGTGGAGCTGGTGCTCCAGCGGCTCACCGGGGGGACGACGCGGCTGCTCACCCTTGTTGGCCCCGGTGGGGTGGGTAAGACCCGCCTGGCGCAGGAAGTGGTCGATCGCGTCGCCGGCCACTTTCGCCATGGCACGGTGCTGGTTGATCTCGCTTCGCTCGCGGATTCGCGTCTGGTTCTAGCCGCGGTGGCGCAGGCACTGGGCCTGGATGACAGGAGTCCTCGGCCGTTGCTCGCCCGTTTGCAAGAGTATCTGGCGGAGCGGGAGATGCTGCTGGTCCTCGACAACTTCGAGCATCTCCTGCCGGCTGCAATCCAGCTGCCCGAGCTGCTAACGGCGCCCGCGCTGCGCCTCCTGGTGACCAGCCGTGTCGCCTTGCCACTGCGCCAGCAGCAGGCAATCCGTCTCTTCCCGCTACCGGTGCCTGATCCCGACAGGCCTCTCCCGGTGGAGGAACTCGCACAGATCCCATCGGTGGCCCTCTTTGTGGAGCGGGCCCAGGCCCAGCGGCCCGACTTCGCCCTCACCGAACGAAGGGCGCCGCAGGTGGTCGAGCTGCTGCGGCTGCTGGACGGGTTACCGCTGGCTCTGGAGCTGGCAGCGGGCCAGATGCAGGTCCTGGCGCTCCCGGTGATCGTGCGCCGCCTGGAACACCGACTGGCGAGCCTGCGCTGGGAGGCTCAGGACCTGCCGAAACGGCAGCAAAGCCTGCAGGCGGCCATCGGCTGGAGCTATGATCTCCTGCCGACCGAGGAGCAACGTCTGTTCCGACATCTCGGCGTCTTCGCGGGGAGAGTGACGCCGGCGGCCATGGCGTCGCTGCTCGACCAGGACGAAGAGGAAGTGCTGTCCGGGCTGATCGCCCTGGCGGAGAAGAGCCTGCTGTTGCCGGTGCCGCTCGCGGACGAAGACGCGGAGCCGGACTTCGGCATGCTGGAGACCATTCGGGAGTATGCCCGGGAACAGCTGGAAGCCGAGGGGGAGCTGGAAAAGGCGGCAGGCGCGCATGCGGCGTACCTCCTGGCACTCGCCGAAGCGGCGGAGCCACGGCTCCAGGGACCCGAACAGGAACAGTGGCTGGCGCGGCTAGAGAGCCAGCACGACAACCTGCGGGGGGCACTGGGCTGGGCCCGCGAGCATGGGGACGGCGAGCTCGGGCTGCGGCTGGCGAGCGCCCTTGGGCGATTCTGGGAGCTGCGCGGTCACCTGACCGAGGCACGGACATGGCTGGAAACGATGCTCGAGATGCATGCGGACGCGCCCGTCGGCCGGCGCTCGGCGGCACTGGACACTGCCGGGTGGCTGGCCTTCAATCAGGCGGACTACGGGCGCGCCCAGGCGCTACACGAGGAGTCGCTGGCGCTGCGGCGGGAGCTGGGGGATCGCGCGGGGATCGCGGCATCGCTCCATGGCCTGGGTACAATCGCCGACCGCCATGGGGACGTCGACCGGGCCGTGGCGCTACTCGAAGAAGCGCTTGCGCTTCGGCGCGACCTGGCGGACCGGCACGGTACCGCCATGTCACTGACGAACCTGGGTGCCCTGGCGGGGCGGCATGGGGAGTTCAGGCGGGCAGAAGCTCTGTTTGAGGAGGCGCTGGCGCTGTTGCGCGAGCTGGGGGATCGGCACTGGACCGCTGCCATGCTCAGCAATCTCGGGATTCTCGCCTACTGGCAGGGTGTCGATACGCGGTCCCAGGTACTGCTGGAAGAGGCGCTGACAAAGGCGCGCACGGTGGGAAGCACGGAGTGGTTTCGCCCAACCGTGCTCTATCTCGGCCACGTGGCGAGCCGGCGAGGCGACGTCCGCGTGGCCGCGGCCTGCTATCGGGAGACGATCCAGCTTTGTCGAGACAGTGGCGATCAGTATCATCTCCCGTACGCGCTGGAGGCATGCGCCTGGGTGACACGTCGGCAGGGAGGTGGCGAGCGCGCCGCGCAGCTCTACGGCGCTGCCGCTGCCATGCGGTCGTCCACCCACGTGGTCATGGCGCCACATGAGGCGGCCGACCGGGAGCACAGGATCGCAGCATTGCGCCAGAGTCTGGGCAGCGCGGAGCTCGAGCGGGAATGGGCGGCCGGCGAACGGATGCCGCCCGGAGAGGCGATCGCACTTGCCCTGGAGCTGTTGAAGGAAGCGGAGCGGCGAGCGGAAGACACGGAGGCCGAGGCGAGCGAGCCGGCCCCGGAAGGCCCGCTGAGCCCGCGGGAGCAGCAGGTGATCCGGCTGATGGCTGACGGCTTCTCGAACAAGCAGATCGCCAAGGAGCTGTTCGTCGCGGAGAGCACGGTCCGGTACCACGTGACCAGCATCTTCAACAAACTGGGCGTTGACAATCGAGCCCACGCGGTCGCGGTGGCGAGCCGCGAGGGGATCCTGTAGGCGCCCGGGCGACACCAGGGGCGGCGCGCCCGATTAGCCCTACACCGGGCCGAAGCCGGCAGTGTAAGGATGGCCGACGGGGCGGGAGCGATAGAATGGCGTGGCTCGGAGGGATGGCCGAGCGGTTGAAGGCAGCTGTCTTGAAAACAGCCAGGTGATGAGCCTCGGGGGTTCGAATCCCTCTCCCTCCGCCAACGCTGCACGATTGTCCGCCTCGCTGTGGTCGGGATACAATCTCTCTGCCTGGAGAGGTCGCATAGAGGCCTAGTGCGGCGGTTTGCTAAACCGCTAAGGGGGCAACTCCTTCGAGGGTTCGAATCCCTCCCTCTCCGCCACAGTTTTTCGCACAAGCATGCGGAATGCGCGGTGTTGGAAAGGCTTGACGTCTCCCGGCCCGCGGGCCCGATCTGTCTCAAATTGGGCTCGCGCTGCAAAATGGCTGCAAAACACGCTCAGATTGCAGCGGTGCGGGACAGCATCGTGTCCATGACTGCCGCTGCTTCCTGGTGCGCGTCGGGCAGGAGATGGCCGTACACCGCCAGAACCATGGCCGCGTTGCGGTGGCCCACCATTCGGGCCACCTTCATCATGTCGAGCCCGCCTAGGAGCAGATTGCTGGCGACGGCGTGACGGAGGTCGTGCACGCGGTACCGCGGTAGCTCCGCCTGGCGCGTGGCGGCCGTCCAGTGCTGATGGACCATCGTCTCATTCAGAGGCGCGCCGTAGATTGTGCAGAAGACTAGATCGCGGTCGGTCCACCCTTTGTCCTTGTTACGCTTGCGGTCGAAGTCCTGGCGGTCCTTGTGCGCGCGGAGGGCCGCGAACGTGGCGTTCGAGAGGCGTAGAGTCCGTCGGCTGTACTTGGTCTTCAGTTCGGTCAGGGCGAGCTTGTGGAAGCGGCGGTCCCGCCCGAGGGCGCGTGACAGGGCGACGGTGCCGCGTTCCCAATCGATGTCCGACCATTGGAGGCCGAGCGCTTCACCAAGACGGAGGCCAAGCGTCACCCATAGGGCGTGAAAGCGCTCGCCCTCGGTGGCTCGAAAGAGCTGGCTCAGCTGTTCCGTGGTGTACCAGTTCATCTCAGTTTGTGGGATCCGCGGGAGAGTCACGCCGTCTGTCGGGTTGCGGTGCAACAGTTCGAGCGGCAGCGCGTCTTGCATCGCGTTATGGAGCACCGTATGCGTCTGCCGGACAGTTCGCGGCGCCAGTCCGGCCGCGGTCAGCTCCTGATAGAAGCGCTGGAAGTGGGATGGTTTCAGCTCGTCCAGGCGGAGAGTGCCCAACCAGTCCGGGAGTCGTGTCGCGGCGAGGCGGTACGAGACGAAGGTTTGGGACTTGACGCGGCCGTCGGTGAGCGGCAACCACGTTTCCTTCAGTTAGTTGCGGAGCGTCGGCGGTCGCCTCGGTGCGAATCCACCGCCGCGCCCCGCGCTCCGTGTCGAACGTCTGCGATCGCCGCCCACCGGCGACCGTCACCGAATAAATGCGAATGGTTTCGGGCGTGGACACTGGGAACCGGACGGCAATGGCACCTATTCTTCAGCGGCCCATGGCACGCCAAGCGTTCGGTGGCCTGAACTGCTATGGCCTCGGAATAACGGTCGGAGCCCGGCAACTCTGCGACCGATGAGCCGCTTCCGAACCTGCTTGATGAGTGCCCGGGCGATGGATCCATCTGTCCCCGGGTGCCGCAGGAAGATTTGCGCGTAGTTCTCAAGGCTCATCGATACGGCGAGTGCTGGGACTCGCTTCACCGACCGGTTCTTCGTCCACTCCTGGAGAACAACACGCGTATCCTCGATGTGGACAACGTACGATGGTTCCGTGACGGGTATCGGCGCGTACTGCACGAGCTTCAAATGCATTTGCCTCTCTCCTCTTCCTCTGCTGCCGCCTGTAGCAGGCACGCGCTCAAACCGATGACCGCACGCCTGCCCTAGCGGGCGCTGACCACGTCAATCGTCTGGGTCTGCGTCACCTCGTCGAGAGTCTGATCCAGAATGCCGACAACCCGTACCGGGTCCGAGTCGAGGATCGACATACGCGAACCTACGCTCGGCACAGTTCCGTTGAGACGCGTGCGAGGACCGATATCAACGAGGACGGTCTGCGTAGGACTGACCTGGATGGTCATCACAGCACCCCCTGGATCGGGACTCAAGGCGGTGATCCCCTGCAAGGTCACCCGAAGCTGTGCACTGTCTAGCACCACCGACTCTGATGGCGTCGACAGAGTGTCGCCCAATCGAATGCTGGAAAGGGCGAGAGGGTGGTTGTCCTGCGTCAGGAGTCGCTTCCCGGTCATCGCGACATACACAATGTCTCCCGCAGGGGTCCGGATCACAAGGCTGCCGCCTCCAGTCGTCCGTATCGAGACGACGGTGCTCCTCGCCGGGACAGCGGTAGGGGCACTCGTGGGCGCGGCGAACCGGCTCACCATAAGGACGACAACGACGGTCAAGACAAGGATGAGCAGTCCGAGCAGGGCGAACTGCGCTGGGCTTCTCCGCCGAGCGGATGGACGCGGGTGCGACTTTGGCGGCAAGGGAGGTGATGGCACCCCGCCAACAGCAGGACTGCGGGCTATGAACCGCCTTGAGTCGTCTTCCGTCGCCGGAACGACTGTTGTTTGGTCCTCTTTCGGTGGCGCTTCAGGTATTGTCATGTGAGCTGCCCTCGCGGAATCGTCCGCTCGTCAGCTAGCTTCAACTGTACGCGCCAGGGCGGATAATGTCATGAGTTTCCCTCATCTCTCATAGGCTCGTGTAAGCACCTCCACGACCACCGGCTCTTTGAGAGCAGTTCCGAGCTGTAGAGTCGGTGATGGTGGCTGATCCTTTTGCATGTTCGGGGGCGCGTGTGCGAGCAGCAGGAAAGGGAACTACGCCGCCGCCTACCCCGCCTTCCACCCTCAAGCCACTGACGGTCCTTCCAGCAACCACGGGAATCGTTGAGGGGGATTGTAGTAGAGGTGGTATCCCGTTACTCTTCCGTCCACCATCTGAAGAAGGCGGCGCTCCCGCTGTGAATCGATCGAGCGCCAGGCGGGATACCTTCTGGCGCAAGGCCGACCCTCGCTGGCACTTCTGCGGCATCGCCGATACCGTCTACACCGACAACGGGGGCGACTTCACCTCCCGTCACCTCGACATGAAGAAAGTTCATGATGTGGACCGCGGAGCCGACTATGCTGTCTGCAGACGTGTACCCAGCTTCGGAGCGGGGTTACCGTGGCGGTACTGAACCATCTGCCACCGCGGCACGCAGGTCCGGCACGGACCGACCTGGTGGTCCCGCAGGAGTTCTCCGTAGTGGAAGCCATGCCGCCCACCCCGCCCAGGGCTGGGAACCTCGAAGCGCTGGGCATCTTCATCCTGGCACGGCGCACCTCAATGGGGCTGTCGCAGACCCAGTTCGCGGAGTGTATAGGCTGGACGCCGGAGCGAGTCTCTCTCCTCGAACGTGGCCCGTATAGCATGCCGTCCCTTCCGACGCTGGAACGGATGGCTGCAACTCTTCACACCACATTGGGGGATGTAGTACAGGTATCCGGCTATGACGATCGGGTTCCCACATGGACCGGTGCCCCCGACCTGGAACGGGTCGGCTCCATGGCGCTGGTGCATACCGTCCATCGACTGCTAGCCATTGAAGCGGCGTCGCTCAGGGATGCGCTCACCCAGGCAAGCAGCCTGCTCGCCGTCGTCATGAGCGTCGACAAGATCGATGCCTTCGTATACGATCCGACGACCGAAACACTTGTTGCCGTCGGCTGGAGTGACACCCCGATGGGCCGGCAGCAGCGGCAGATCGGGATGAACCGGTTACCAACCGCGAACCGGGGGCGCGAGGTTGAAGTGTTCGAGACCGGCGTCTCGTTTATTTCTGGAGACACCGTGAGTGACCCGCACATGCTGGTGGGCACTACCCAGGGGCTGGGCGTGCAGTCGATGCTCGCCGTGCCACTCGACATCGGCAATATCCGCCGAGGCGTCCTGGTGGCGGAAGACTCGCGGCGTGACCGCGTCTCCGAGCTCGACATGCCCTTTTTTGAAACCGTCGCCCGCTGGGTGGGAGTCGTCGCGCACCGGGCCGAGATGGCGGAGGCGCCCGCAACCGATGCCGCCACCGCGGCCAGGGACGCCGTGGCAGAGGAGCGGATGGCGCAGCTCACACACGATCTCGCCAATCATCTCACACCGCTGTTCGGACGTATCGATCTGATCCGTCGCCGAGCGCAGCAAGAAGGAAGGGACGAGTACCTCCGCGACGCTGACAAGGCGAAACGAGCGCTCGCCCGCATGCGAGAACTGATCTCGGATCCACTGGACATGAAGCAGATTGAGCTGGGCACCGTCGCGCTATCGCCGACGTTGGTGGACGTGCACGAGATCGTGCGCCGCGTCGTTGAGGAATTTGAGAGCGACGACCAGCCAATCGAGCTCAGCACGTCCCGTCAGATCACGGCAGAGCTTGACGCGGGCCGGGTGTCGCACGCACTGGAGAATGTTGTACGCAATGCCGTGAGGCATGGCCAACCCTGCACCCCGATCAGGGTGCAGGTGCGCCAAGAGCATAGAGCTGACGGCGGCTGGATCGTGATTAGCGTCCACAATCAGGGACCGGCCATACCGACCGACCTTCTGCCGGCCATCTTCGACCGATTTGCCAGGAGGGTCGATTCCCCTGGGTTGGGGATTGGACTCTACCTGGCGAGAGCCCTCATGACTGTACAAGGCGGAACCCTGACCGTTGAATCGACGCCAGAAGGGGGCACGACCTTCTTCCTTGCGCTCCCCGTGGCCGTCCGGCACAGGCAGTGAGATGGTGATGCGCGTCTGGGCGAGAGGAATACACCCTCCGGCTCTTTCTCGTTAGGTCGTTCGGAAAACGAAACCGCCGGCACTTTCGTGCCGGTGGTTGGTGCCCCGAGGGGCTCGACAGTCCTAGAGACTAGGAGGCGAGGACCTTCCCGGTTGCATGGGTACGTACTTCGCCGGAGATGACCCGTGGGGCCTTCGGCAGAAGCGAGCCAAGATGCTCGTTGACCCAGTTCATTGCCAGCGTGTTGAACTTCTCGCCGTCCGACCGGTTGGCGAAGAGGCTGGTTGAGGTGACCACGCCGTTCCCGGCGTCGATACACGTGTACTCGCAGAAGCCCGGCGCGTTACTGATGAAGGGCACAAAGCTCTTCTCGTCCTTCGCCAGGATCTCGGCAATGGAGCTCTGGTCGGTCTGGTACTCACGAATGGTCTGATACATGGTGACCTCCAGGGGTCGGTCTAGCAAGATCGGAGAGTCCACTGGTTGAAGAGCACGGACTGTCACGAGACGCAACAAAACCCGATCCATAACGGATCGGGTTCATCAGTGAGGGCCGTTACTGAGTACGTGGACGTGTCCCTCCAGAAGCTCGCATGCTCGCGGGCGCTCACCCGCCCCTGACGCCACAGCGTCAGGACGTCGGTCGCCCCATCAGCCTCCCACCCCGCTCGAACGAGGAGCTGGAGTCGCTGCTGGATCAGGGGATTGACATACTGCTCGATCGCCTCCGGGGACAGCTTCATCGTCGGGCACGGTGTCGGGTGCCTTTTCCGCCGGTTGCTCGGTGTCCCGTGCTCCGCCGTCCGTTTCCCAGCGCTCGACTGCCCGGTGCGCCTCTGCCAGTCGCGCCTCGTAGTTCTCAAACTCCTCAGCCATCGCGCTCCTCGGGCGGCCCCTTGCGGGCAGGGGAGTCATAGTGCTTCCGGACCCGATCCCGGTGTTCGATCTCCCGGGTCGGATACTCCTGTGCCTGCTCGGCCGCCCAGCTGTCCGCTCCCTGCGTCTCACAGGCATCGGCGTACTGTTTGCGGGCCGCCATCAGCGATCCAATCGCGGCGTTGTACTCGGCGTACAGCGGGCTACTCATCGCGCTCTCGCCTCCACATAGACCGGCACCGGCACTAGGTGCCCCGGGTGCGCGAGTGTACCACGATGGGCGGCGGACTGCTGGATATCCGCTATCCAAAAACGGTACCTGTCATGTGAGCAGGTCCATCGGGCAATGGCACACGTGCAGATGACACCACCGTACACCCCGTTGACGACGAGTGTGTTGCCAACGACGTTGAGACCCTGAGCCTGCTTCTCCGATAGTTGCAGCGACGTGTCCCCGAAGAAGGTAATGCTGCCGGCCACTTGACAGCTCGATAATGGCGAGCCGCTGCGGGCGAACGCCCAGCCCTTGGTGGTGCTTGAATCGCGGAACCAGTTGGCTGACGGGTTGTTCGCCGGACTCCCGGTTGGCCACTCGACGCCGCGTCGCCGCGCCTCTCGCGTCGATCCCCGCTCCTCTTCTTCATGTGAAAGCGTTCTACACCTGGCGTGGTCGACCGGTCCCTATTGACACGGGGTGATAATCGCCGGGAGTGCCGCAGCCGTGGCCCGCTGTGCATAACGTCTCTTATCCTAAGTGCGGCTGAGCCCTCGCTCTAATGTTCCTTCACAGCTGATGTGAGGGGAGGTGTCGCGGTGAGATTTGCCACGCCCTGCAGCACGGCCATCGCCTCAATGGCAAACGCCTCCAGCGCATCACTGGCCGGCCCAACCCGCTTCACCCGCCGCACGATCAGGCCCGTCTTCCCGCCGGGCACGCCCTCCATGGATGGATCGGCGGCACGTGCCTCCATGAGCCGCTTCATCCGGTCCCAGCGGTTCTGATACGCGGCCATGCGCTTGTCCTTTCGAGCGATGGCAAAGCGCTGGAGGGAGAGCCCGAAGCTCGCGACAATCTCCGTCACCCGCCGCTGAAACGCCGCATCACGCTTCCAGCGATGCAGCGTCATGCGGCTGACGCCGACGCGCTCGGCAATCGCCTCGTCGGAGAGCTCGTCTTCGGCCACCAGGACGGCGGCCTGCTCCTGTTTTTGGCTCCGCGTCGTCATGTCCTGCTTCGCTCTGGCCGTCGCCGTGTGCGGACTCGGCCGGCGGTGGATGTTACAAAATGCGACAGAATTTTGGCTCGCTTGCGCCGCTAAAAGAAGAGCCTCGGCTGAACAGCAGCCGAGGCCGTACCTCCCTGATTGTACCGTCGCCCACATGTTCGGTCCTCGAGACCGTGTCGAATGTGGGAACGAATGTCGCGCATCCGTCTACAAACACGCACGAGCCGCCGGCCGAGTTGCGGGACGCTAGTGGCTCTTCACATCTGAAATGACGACCACACCCCGAACGCGGTGCACGCCAGACGGCAGGACGACGCCCGGAGCCACTGCTCTTCAATGACCACCGCGCTGCCTGGGTCACTGGTGATGTTGTGATAAGGGCTGCTTATCCAGCTTGGCTTGATACATGCGGCGAGGTGAGCGCCGTGGTTCCCGTGGCTGTGGCGACCCGCCGACCTCGGTGCAGCACGTCCGTCCTCGCGATGGTAAGGTGGCACCCGCGATGCGTCACTGTCCCGGTGGCGAGAAGCTCCCGGACGTCCGCGGGCGCCGAGATCTTCGTTGCCACGTACCTCGTGCCGCGCCGCCCGACGGAGCAGAAGGCGTCAGGCTAGGCGGCAGCGGGCAGCAGATCGACCTCGACCTCAATCTCGTCCAAGGACGATCGGTGTGTCAGGGGGAAAGGCGACTGCTGGAAAACCCGTAGCATGGCACCATTGGAGCGCAACACGCCTGCTCGCAACCGTCGGATACCCGCCTGTTGCGCATCAGTGGAGAGCGCGCCATAGAGCGCTTTCCCGATGCCCCGTCCCTGATGGCGGTCATCCACGACCATGGCCACCTCCGCCTGGGTAGGGTCGTGCAGGGGGTGGTAGGAGGCAAGCGCGATGATCTGGCCCTCAAGCTCGGCGACCAGCGCATGGTCGGCGGTGACGAGATCGAGCACCGCGTCGCTAATGTGGACCGTGGAGGCATGGAAACGCGTGTAGAGACTCTGCGGGGAGAGCCGGGCGAAGAGTGCTGCGATCGCCGGCCGGTCCTCGGGGTTCACGGGCCGGATGACGAGAGGGGTGCCATCCCGCAAGGTGACCCTGACGCCCTGAACCGCCTCGGCCGGTCCCTCCATCCATCCACCACGCCCGGCTGCGCTGATCTGAACTGCATGCGACTGTTCCGTACTCGCCATGGTGCTATCTCCTTCTACCGCTCACGATGCTGGGACGGCGGGAGTGGTGAGGCGGGGGCCGTTCCAGTGGCTCCAGCGCTGCGTCGTCCGCACCACCAGGTGGGCTGTGCTCATGGACTGCACCAGTGTGCTGACCGCATCTTCTTCCAGGCGGTAGGTGTGGCGCGTGGTGCGGTCGGGGTGCTCTGAGTGGGGCATCGGTGCCTTCCTTGGTGTTGATGGCGCCATCCTAGCGAGCAACCGTGAACGAAACGTGACCACGCTGGTCACGGAATGATCACGCACCGGTTGCAGTGGTGGCGTGGAGGGAGGAAAATGACCTCACACGATGCGGCTCCCCCATGCATCGGGAGGGATGCTATGGCGCAGCCCAGGGACGCTCTCGCACCGGTCTCGGTCCAGGTCCTGGGATCGTTCCAGGTCCAGCAGAACGGCACCACGGTCACCCACTTCCGGGGAGACAAGGTCCGGGCACTCCTGGCCTACCTGGCGGTCGAGGCCGACCAGCCGCACACCCGCTCCAAGCTGGCTGGGCTCCTGTGGCCGGAGCAGCCGGAGGAGCAGGCCCTCGCCAGCCTGAGGCAGGCGCTGGCCCGGCTGCGGCAGGCGCTGGCGGACGGGGAGGACCCGCTGCTCGTCACTCGCCAGACCGTGCAGTGGCGAGACGGTGCAGCCATAGTCGACCTGGCCGACTTCCTCCGGTTGGCCGAGAGCATCGATCTGTCCGATCTGGAGAAGGCAGCCTCCCTCTACCGGGGTCAGTTCCTGACGGGGTTTGGACTCCCCGACTGTGAGGCCTTCGAGGACTGGCTGCTCGTGACCCGAGAGCGGCTGGGGCAGCTGGCGCTAGAGGTCTTGGAGCGCCTGGGGGAGGCATCCCTGGCCGCGGGGCAGCCGGCGGATGCGGTGGCCGCAGCCCGGCGCCAGCTGGAACTCGAGCCCTGGCGAGAGCCCGCGTACCGCCAGTTGATGCGGGCGCTTGCTCAGAGTGGGGACCGAGCCGGTGCCCTGGCGGCGTATGCCCGCTGCCAGCAGGTGCTCAGCGACGAGCTAGATGTCACGCCCGATGAGGAGACCCGCGAGCTGGCGCAGCAGATCGAGGCCGGCGCGCTCCGGGCACCGGGCAAGCGGCCGGTCCCGGCCCCCCGACCGGAGCGGACCCACAACCTGCCAGCGCCGCTCGCCTCCTTGGTGGGCCGCGAGGAGGAACTGGCGCGTCTCGTTACCCTCCTTCAGGGAGAGACTCGTCTGGTTACCCTCGTGGGAGCAGGAGGCAGCGGGAAGAGTCGAGTGGCGCTGGCGGCGGCCTGGGCGCTGTGTCCCGCCTTCCCGGATGGCGTGTGGTGGGTGGAGCTGGCCGGCATCGGGGGAGGAGATGATCCGGCCCTGGAGCAGGCCACCGTGGCGAGTACCGTGGCGACTGCTCTGGAGATCCCGCTGGCCGGACGCCGTCCCCCGCTCGACGAGCTGGCCGCGATCCTGGGCGAGCGGACCACACTGCTGATCTTGGACAACTGCGAGCACCTGTCCGAGGTTCCCACCATCGCTCGCAGCCTGCTGGAGGCAGCCCCGCACCTGCGGCTGCTGGCCACCTCCCGTGCGCCGCTGGGCCTCTCCTGCGAGACCCTGCTACCGCTGGAGGGGTTGCCCGTCCCGGAGGAGGGAGATCCCGAGGCGGGAGACCCGAACGCGGCAGCCGCTCCTGCGGTGCAGCTGTTCCTGGACCGAGCAGGCCGCCACACCCCGGGCTGGTGCGGCGATCCCGCGGCGGTGGCGGCGGCAGGACGGCTCTGCCGGGTCCTGGAAGGGATGCCACTCGGAATCGAGCTGGCCGCACACTGGGTCGGACACTATACCCCCGATGAGATCGCCGAGACCCTCCAGCGTGATCTCGCCTTCTTGACCGCCATGACCCACGATGTGCCCGCCCGCCAGCGCAGTCTGCAGGCGGTGTTCGCCTATAGCTGGAGCCTGCTGAGTGAGACCGAGCAGCAGGCGCTGGCCCGGCTCTCGGTCTTCCGGGGCGGCATCGACCGTGCCGCGGCTCAGGCCGTGGCCGGGGTGGCGCCCACCACCCTGGCGACGCTGGTGGATAAATCACTCCTGCGGCGCCTGGAGGTGGGCCGCTACGGGCTCCATGAGCTGCTCCGCCAGTTCGCCGCCGAGCGCCTGGGGGCCGACCTTCAGGCGAGCGGAGAGGAGGCAGCCATCCGGGCGGCCCACGCGCACTACATGGCAGCGCTGGTCGAGGAGATCGAACCGCGGCTGTCGGGACCGGAGCAGGTGGCGTGGATCGCCCGGATGGCCCGGGAACAGGACAACGTCCGCGCGGCGCTGCGCTGGCTGGTCGATGCCGGTGAGCTCGAGCCCGTGAGCCGTGTGCTGGTCCGCCTGCTGCGCTTCTGGAGGATGCGCGGGCAGATGGCGGAGGGACGACGGTGGGCCGAGGAGGTGCTGGCCCTGGGTGCCGATCTCCCGCCGGTGGTGCGCGCGCGCGCGTGCCTTATGGCGGGTGGCGCTGCGATATTGCAAGGTGATGAAGCGGCGGAGGCACTCCTCAGCGAGGCGCAGGTCCTGGCTAGGGCCGGTGGGGATCGCTTTGTGGAAGGACACAGTTTGGTGATCGCGGGGTTTCTGGCACCCATGCGGGGCGATATCGCGGCGGGCATCGCCCTGTTGCGCCAGGGACAGGAGGTTCTTCGGCAGACGGGGGACGAGTGGGTTGTCGCCGTGGCCCTGGGCGGTCTCTCATCCCTGTCCCTGCTGGCCGGCGAGCCGGACCAGGCGGAGCGCTACGGCGAAGAGGGCCTCGCGCTGGCACGGCGAACAGGTGATCCGACGAGCGTCGCCACCTCCCTGGAATATCTGGCGCTGGTGGCCCTGGCGCGGCAGGACTTCGACCGGGTCGTGGTGTTCCTGGAAGAAGCCATCGCCGTCGCGCTGAAATGTGGTAACCCGGAGGTCATTGCGAACGGGCTGATGGGCCTGGCAGTAGCTACTGTCCCCGCCGACCCAGTGCGAGCCGCCCGCTCCTTCGGCGCCGCGGAAGCGCTACGGGAGACAGCCGGCCTGGCCA
Source organism: Chloroflexota bacterium (assembly GCA_035295425.1). Lineage (GTDB taxonomy): Bacteria > Chloroflexota > UBA5177 > UBA5177 > UBA5177 > DATGJB01. Next base: position 39,582 of record DATGJB010000037.1, read on the forward strand.
TCTGGCCGGGTCGGCAGCTGCTCTACGACCCGGCGCTGGCGACGGTGCGCGCTGCCCTGGGCGCGGAGACCCTCGCTGCCGCCTGGGCAGAGGGGCGAGCCATGACCCGGGAGCAGGCAGTAGCCTACGCCCTCGCGGGCGAGCCAGCGTCGGTCTAGCGTAGATTCCACAGTTTGAGAAGAAGGATCGGGCATCCTGGGAGTACCACCCCACCAGGAGACCGATCCTCATGGTCAGTCTATCGCCCGCCTCCCCCTCCCCGCTGCCCACGGATCTCGCCCCGCTGCCCCGGCGTCTGGCCTACACTCAGTCGCTCGGTCTGGAGCGCCACCTCCATCGTCCGAAGCGTGGCATCCCGGCGCTCTCCCTCGCGCTGCTCTGGCTCTGTCTTGCCTGGCGGGGCTCCGGTCGGCCGTACCATCTC
>DATGJB010000038.1:0-41718 GCA_035295425.1 Chloroflexota bacterium
CGCATCGAGTGGCCAGGATTGCGATGCCGGAGCACCGTGTCCCGCATTCCCGCGACGATGGCCGCGGCGTAGCGATTGTACCGATTGGGAAACGCTACCTCCAGTGTCGTTACGAGACCGTCGTCGACGAGCGACTCATGCCGCGGCGCATCGAGGATGGTGAGGACCTCGTCTTGGGACGCAAGGACTCGCGCCTGGAGGCTGGTTGGAATCCATCCGTCGAGCCGAATGATTCCGCGCTCGAATGCCGTAACCCCGCCGGCATACTCTGCCTCCCGAGGGTACGCGAACTCGTGAAAGAAGCGGCCAAACGCACCACCCGCATACCTGATTGAGGCGCCAATTGCCTCGGGTCTGAGGCTACTCGCCCAACCCTCTTCCGCCCGTCCGGCGATTCTGCCATAGGCATCGAAGAAGTGGACTCCATGTTCGACAAGTATCCCACCGCTCCTCGAATGATCCCAAAACCAGTGGTCGGCGGGAACGGCCTGCGCGAAGTTCTGGAACGAGATAGTTCGTAAGTGTCCGAACAACCCGGAGCGTGCCAACCGCTCGAGCAGATCGTAGGCCGGGTGGTGGCGCATGACGTAGTCGACTCCCAGCGTCCGGCCCGCGTCGCGTGCAGCTCCGATGAGTCTGTCAGCCTGGGCGAGTGAAAGTGCGATCGGCTTCTCGCAAAAGACACTCTTCCCGGCGGCGAACGCTGCCTCGATGATGCTCTCACGCAGAAATGGCGGCGTCGCGACGTGGATCACCTCGATCCGATCATCATCTAGCAAAGGTCGCCAATCCTGCTCGACGCGGGACCCGGGCGCGTGGACTACGGCTCGGGCGCTGTCACTGGGGTCGGCGACGGCAACTACCGTAAGGTCACGGGCTCGTTGGTAGGCGTCGATGCAAAACCGGCCGAAGCCCCCGGCACCGACAACGCCAATGCGGCCGTGCGGAGACACCGCGGGAACGTCCACGAAGTCATCCAAAGTCGCCGCGTGAACCCGATCGGGTCGCCCCATATTCCCGTGCTCTTTCCGCTCTTTCAGGAAAATTATGCATTGCACTGGCGATCGGCCCCGATATCCACGCTGACAATGCCGCGCTCGTCATCGCTCTACCCGAATGCGCGCGTGGCCCGGTCGCGCGTGGCCGGAACGTCTCCCATGATGAAACCGCATGGACGAAGGTCGGCCACCTGGCGAGCGCGTGCCGCTCTGACGTCACCGCGGTTCCCCGTTCCTGCGGAACGGCCACTCAATATCGGTCACCGAGACGGACTCGGCCGGCATTACCTTTCCGCGTCTGGTACCCACCCTCATCGGCTCTCCACTCCAGGCGGGTGTCGTCGCCGCACTCGCGCGACTCCTCTTTCTCCTGACCGGCATTGCTACCGGGCGTTGGTCGCTCGCTGGAATCGGAAGCGGGAGGGGTTTCCATTGCGGGAAGAACGAGCGTGAACGGTGAGGTGCGCGTCGCCCGCCTCGATCGTGAGCCGGGCACAGGTACCTGGGAACAACTCGGGTAGTATCGATCACCCCCTACGCTACAAAGCCGAGTAAACCGCCATGCCTCTACTCCTCTACCACGGCGATAACACCATCGAGCTGGAGGATGCGCTCCGCGCCGCGCGAAAGCGTTTCCAGCCGGCCGACGTTCTAACTTTCGACGGCACGGATCTCTCGCTGCCGGCGCTGGCGGAGGCATGCCTGACCGCAGGTCTCTTCGATCCAGAGCGGCTGGTGGTCGTCCACGACCTCCAGAAATACGCGAAGGGGGCGCGCAAGGACGCCGCCGAGCAGGATATAGGGGCGGCCCTCTCGCAGCTCGCGCCGACCACGACCTTGCTGCTGGTCTCGCACGAGCTCCTGGGCGACCATCCACTCGTGCAGCAGACGAGGTCGGCCGGCGGCCAGGTCGAACAGTTTGCAACACCGCGCAAGGGCGACCTTGCCCACTGGATCGTCACTCGGGGCGCCCGATACGGCGCCACGGTCGAGTGGGGCGCCGCCGAGCTCCTTGCGGAGCTGGTAGGATCCGATCCGGTGCTCCTCGATTCCGAGCTGGAGAAGCTCGCCACGTACGCGGGCGAAGCGGAACCGGTCACACCGGCTATGGTCGATCTCCTCGTCGGCGCAGTTCCACAGGACTCGATCTTCGCCCTGGTCGATGCCGTTGCCGGCGGCGACCGGGCCACCGCACTCCGGCTACTCCATCGCCAGCTGGAAGCCGCGTCGTCCGGAGCGATCGACGTGGCGCTTTATCTGGTGCGGATGCTGGCGCGGCAGCTACGCATCCTGCTTCGGATCCGGATCGCCCAGACAGCCGGACGGCCACGCGGCCACATTGTCGCCGACCTCAAGCTGAATCGCTACTTTGCCGACCGCTACTTCGCGCAGGCCCGGCGCCTGCCGCAGGAGCGGCTGGTGGCGGCATTTGAACGGCTTGCATCGTTCGAACACGCCCTCAAGAGCGGCCGCGCCGACGCGTCTACCGGCCTGGATCTGCTCGTCACCGAGCTGTGCGGGTAGCTCGATACCCCGCGGGATACCTGCTCGTCGTCAACGGTCTCTGCCAGGAAGGCTCGTCGCGCAGTGGCCGGAGAGACCGCGTGCGATCGATGGAGATGAAGGCATCGCTGCGGTCCGACAGGCGCGTGGGCACCCAGTTCTCTTCCTCGTCCTCCGGAACGTACACTACGCCGATCGCCCGCTGGATCCGCCACTCGTGCAGGCCCGGAAACCGTGTCGCGCTCCCGCAAGGGCGCGAGCAAGAGGCAGAACCTCGTACCGTTCTCACCTCATGCTGCGGTTCGATCGGCGTCCAGCTGCGCCCAATTGGTGAGGCACGGGGGAACTCGGCGGCCACGGACGGCCCTCGGGCACGCGGCCGGCGAAACAAGGAAAGGGCCCGAGACATACTCTCGGGCCCGGTGTGCGGCGTGGGACGTGCTTACTTTGTGGTGCGGCGGCGACGCGGCTTGGCCTCGGGCGCAGCCGGGGCAGCCGGCTCCTCGGCCGCGGCGGGAGCGACCGGAGTCGCGCTGGGCTGAGCGGCGTTAAACCGCTTCATCAGACGTGACTTGCGGCGCGCGGCGTTGTTCCGGTGAATCACGCCCTTGCGGACTGCAACGTCGAGCGCCGCGATCGCGGCAACGACCTGCTCCCGGGAGCCCGCCGCATCCTGTGCGATAGCGGTCCGCGCCTTCTTGACAAAGGTGCGGGTGGCCGACTTCACTGCCTGGTTCCGCTGATGTCGCTTCTCGGATGTTTGAATCCGCTTCAGGGCGGACTTCGTGTTGGCCATCGTTATCTCTTTTCCTTCTGCCGCGCTGCCCCAAACAAAGAAGGGGCTACGCGGTCCCTATGACAGCGTAGCTATCTGGAGTATACCATGCGGGCACCTCCGCGATAGTGGCGGGCGGCCGCGTCTACTACCCCGCGGGCTCCAGGCGTGAACCGTTGAACCGCATCACCACGCTATCGCGCTGGCCCTGTACCGCCGCACCATACCCTCCGCCGGTCACGCGCGGGCGCCTCTGGGCAGGCCCGCGGGGATCGGCGCGCGCGAGCGACGCGACCGGCCCAGCGCGAAGAGAGCGAGCGCCCCGAAGAGCCAAGGCGAGTCGAAATGAAAGCCGGGCGGTGCGCGCCTCCCCAGGCTACACCGCCCTTTGGCAATCCCCCACCTCCACAGATTGCCGATGGTAACTATGGCGCATGCGCGGCGCGCAAGCAATGGCGACGGCCGACGAGGAGAAGCTCACTCGATTCTTATGTCGATTCCCCTGGCCGTAGCCCGGCGCGGAGATGGGCGAACCCGCTCTGGACTGTCCCCCATTGTCCACACCCCGGCTGCGCCCCCAACCACCAATCCACGAAAGTATCCACGAAAACATCAACTCTCATGGCTCGTAGCCCAGAGATGCGGGGTTGCCGAAACGCGCCTCCCTCCCGAAGAAGGCGTACAACAGCGCTGCGCCCAACAGGTAGCATCCCGCTCCGGCCATGAACGCCGGTGTGAACCCACCGACCTTCTGAATCTGCCCGCTTCCCGCCGGCCCCAGCGATGCTCCGATGCTGTAAGTGATGGAGTACAGACCGGTAAGCCGCGCGCGGTACGTCTCGGGCACGCGCTCCTGGATGAAGGACGTATACGCCGGATCGTTCATCCCACGGAACGCCAGGACCAGCCAGTAGGCCGGGATGGCGAGCGGCAGCCGGAAGGAGAGCGCCATCACCGCGATCAACGGCACAACCATGAGATCGCAGCGAACGGCGGTGCGGAGATTGCCCCAGCGCCGCGCCAGCACCGGCGTGGTAAGCGTGGCCGCACCCGCCGTGATACCACCGAGCGCGACGATTACTCCAATAGGACCCGGATCGAGGTAGAAGCGTAGGTGGAAGTACAGCTGCGCAAAGGTCAGTACCCCGCCCGCGCCCAGTGCGAGCGCGAGATCCGGTATCAGGAGCCGCGCGAAGAGCCCCGCCACCGGTCCGGTCGATTGCGCGGCGTCGCGTCTCACCGAGGATCGCTCCTCCCGCATCGGGAGGTAGGGCAGCGCCCCGAGAAGGGCGAGCGCCGCCATGAAGAACATACCGGCACGAAGCGCTCCCGAGCTCGAGGCCGGGATCTGGAGGACGGCCGCGGTGATCTCGACCACCTGTCCGCTGCCGAGCGCGCCCAGCGGTCCCAGCCCCCACAGCAGAAAGGAATTGACGGAGAAGGCCTGCACGCGCTGGCGTGGGGCGGTACTCGCGTAGAGCAGCGGCACGCCTGCCACCCAGTACGCAACAGCAAAGCACCCGAACAGAAAGTTGAAGAGCAGGATTGGCGGCGTCGTCCGAACCAGCCCGAGACCCAGGATCGCGAGAGGATAGCCGATCCCACCGACGAGCAGCACCGGGCGCCTCCCGACGCGGTCCGCCAGGTACCCCGCTGGAAAGCTGAAGAGGAGCGTGGCCAGGGAGTTCGCGGCGCTGATCAGTCCGATGAAGCGGGTGTCGTAGCCGAGGCTGTACAGATACAGATTGAGCACGGTCTGGAGCGAGGCGATGACAAGCCCTCTGAACGCCGTAACGGTGAGGAAGAGCTTGGCGTTGCGCTCGAAACGACCGATCTCGAGGAAGTAATCGCGCAGGCTTGCGAGGCCTGGTCGAGTGGCCGGAGGGCGGCTCTCGGAGCCGGGCGGAGACGACATGACATATCAGAATAGCGGCGTAAGATGGGAAGACGACTCGACAAGGAGACGCGATGGAGGGCGGCTCGTCGCTGTATTTCAACGCCCGGATTCACACCATGGACCCAGACCTGGGGGTGGCCGGCGCGATGCTGGTGCGCGCGGGCAGGATCGTGGCAATAGGAACGCATCACGACCTGGACGGTCCCGGCGTACGGCGCATCGATCTCGAGGGCCGGACCGTGGTCCCCGGCTTCAATGACTCGCACTGCCACATCCTCGACTTTGGGCTGGCGCTCGGACAGCTCGACGTCAGTGCGGACGCCGTGCAATCAATCGCGGATATCCAGCGAGCCATCGCGGTACGTGCGCGCGAAACGACTCCCGGCGGTTGGATCACCGGGCGGGGCTACGATCAGAACGTGCTCCGCGAGCGGCGTCATCCCACCCGCCACGACCTCGATGCCTGGAGCTCCGAGCACCCGGTCATTCTCTTCCACACTTCGGGCCACGTCCTGACGTGCAATAGCGCCGCGCTCGCGCTGGCCGGTGTAGACGCCGGCACAGCCGACCCGGCGGGCGGCGAGATCGAGCGCAACGAGCACGGCGCGCCAACCGGGCTGTTCAAGGAAGCGCCGGCCATGGACCTGGTGGCACGCCTGATTCCCCGACCCTCCGTGCCGGAGGGCGCGCACGCGATCGCCCGAGCGTTGCAGACCATGGCCAGCTTCGGCATCACCAGCGCTTCCGACGCTGCTACCGGCGATGGTCCTTCCATCGAGCCGCAGCTGGCCATGTACCGGTCCGCCCTCGGATCTGGTCCCTGTCCGGTGCGTGTGACCCTCATGCCGCAGATCTTCTACACTGCCCCGCCGGGCGAAGATGCAGTGCGGCCGGCGTCGGAGCTCGATACCGGCGATGCTCCGGAGTGGCTGGCGATCGGTGCGACCAAGATCTTCTCCGACGGCGCGCTCTCCACGCGCACCGCCGCCACCCGGGAGGCGTATCTGGATGGCGCCGACAATCGAGGGATCCTCCTCTGGCCGCAGGAAGAGCTCGAGCGCATGATCGACCGCGCCAACCGCGCCGGGTGGCAGATCGCGACGCACGCGCTGGGCGATCGGGCAGTGGAAGCAGTCGTCACCGCCTATGAAGGCGCCCTCGCCGCTCAGCCACGCCCCGATCACCGGCACCGCATCGAGCACTGCATGCTGCTTGACGAGGAGCTGGCCACACGCATCGGCGCGCTCGGGGTGGTACCGTCACTCCAACCCGATATCTTCCGGCTCGGCGACGGGTACGTCGCGGCGCTCGGTGTCGACCGTGCGGCCCAGTCCATCCCGACCGGCCTGTTCGCACGGCTCGGCATCCCGGTCGCGTTCTCGTCCGACGCGCCGGTCATTCCATGCGACCCGCTGGCGGTCATACGCTCCGCGGTCGAGCGGCGAACGCCGGCCGGCGTCACGCTCGGCCGAGAGCACGCGGTCACCGCGATGGAGGCACTACGCAACTATACGGTTGGCGGCGCCTTCGCGACGCACGCCGAACGGGAGAAGGGCCGGCTGGCAGCGGGAATGTGGGCCGATTTCGTGGTTCTGTCTCGGGACCCGGCACAGACCGCCGTCGAGGACCTGGCGGACGTGCGAGTGACGATGACCGTTGCCGGCGGCATCCACACCCACGCCGCGTGAGATAGCAGTGCGATTGCGGGTCTGGATCGCGTTCGGCACACTCTGCGTGCTGTGGGGCTCTTCCTACCTGTTCATCCGCGTCGGCCTGCGGCATCTCTCGCCACTCTCTCTTGTCTCACTCCGGCTGCTGACCGGAGCCGCCGCGATCACGGTGCTCTCAATTGCCCAACACCGCCCACTGCGCATCGCGCGCCGCGTGCTCGCGATCCTGATCGTGCTCGCCACGATCAACACTGCGCTGCCCTTTGTGCTGATCTCGTGGGGTGAGGTGACCGTCTCGAGCGGGCTGGCGTCGGTGCTCAATAGCACTGTGCCGATCTTCTCCGTGATTCTGGCCGGCGTCGTGCTGCAGGACGAGCCGGTCACACTTGCCAGGTTGGGCGGCGTTGCCGTCGGCTTCGGCGGCGTGATCCTTCTGCTGAGTCGCGACCTCGGACAGGCGACAGTGCAATGGTCGAGCGTGGGGGGCCAGCTAGCAATTGTCGGAGCGTCGTTGTGCTACGCGATCGGGGCGGTGATGGTGCGGCGTACGCTGCGCGGCGTCAACTCGATGACGATCGCCACCTGGGCGCTCTGGATCGCGGCGATTGAAGTCACCCTGCTGAGCCTGGCATTCAGCCCACCGCATCTCACGTCTCAAACCTTCGACTCGATCTTCGCGGTGCTCTGGCTGGGCCTTCTCGGCTCGGCGCTCGCCTACGCTCTCGCCTTCTTCATCCTGGAGCACTGGGGCGCGGCGCGCTACACCTTTGTCGCCTTTATGCTGCCGGTGGTCGGCCTGACGCTCGGCGCGATCTTCCTGGGCGAGCCCGTCGACTGGCGCATCCTGGCCGGCTCGCTCCTGGTCATTGCCGGTATCGTGCTGGCCAGTCTGGCGCCGCGGCGACAGGCAGGGATGCCGCCACTGCCCGAGCCGGCCGCGATCACCACGGGAAACGTCGATCCCGGCTAACAGCACAGTGGAGGAAAATGAGAGGGCTCGCGGGCTCGGCGCGCTCACCTCGGCGCGGAATCCGGTAGGCGCCAGGGCCAGGACGCCGGCGGTCGGCTTGGCTAGCGACACCACGGCCGTTCGTATCGGAATCGTCCACGCCTACCGTCTCGTCGCCGAGGGTTCGTGGCAGGTCAGGCGTCCGAGCACCGCGAGTGCCCTTCACCCTCATAACGAATGAGGCGGGCATGGTGAAACAGGGAGAAGGAGCGCGGCGGCGAGAGGCCTGGCCCATCATTCGGCGCGCGGCAGCGGAGCAGCAGCCGAAACACCCTACCGCGTACGCGCAAATTCCTTCCACGTCATTCCCCTTGCGTCGCCTTCCCACCTGCGGTACTATGTCGCCATGACGCGGCCTTGGGGCATGGGCGCGCGCTGCATCGCCTTCCTCATCGCGATTGCGGTCCTGGCCGCCCCTGCACCGCCGCTCCGGGCGTCGTCGATTCCCCGCGGTGCGCTTGGTGACGTCAAGGTCATCATCCGCGGTCTGGGCGTCAAACCGCCGGCCAGGCCGCTGCGTGAGGGCAAGGTACGTGATCCGCTGTACGACGCCTACTTCCTCCGTACCAGAGCCAGGGAGAAGGCCCGGCTCCAGTTCGGCGATGGCACCATCCTCAACGTCAATCAGAATACCGACGCCACGTTGCGCGATCCACACCACGTGATGATCGCGCAGGGCGAGATCGATCAGGTCGACAAGAAGGGCTCCGTCCACCTGATTCAGACCAACGCCGCGATCGCCACGGCGCTGGGCACGAACTACGACGTGAAGATCTACAGGGGCAAGATCTACATCACCGTCGTGTCCGGCCTCGTCGTCGTCAGCAATTCCACGGGAAAAGTCTCCGTACGGCGCAACCAGCAGACAATCGTCGTGCTCCATCGCCGTCCCAGCAGGCCGAGACATGTGAACGCGCAGGCGGTAATCGCCTGGGTCCGAGGTCTGGACAGCGACGGCTGGCTTTCAATCACACCTGCCAGTGCCGACCGGCGAGCTTTCAGCAGCGTGAACGGCCTGACGGTGGGGGATCATGGTCACATCTTTGCCGGAACGGACATCGGCATTATCGAGTTCACCGCGAGCGGCCACAAGCTCAGAACCTTTGGTCCCGCGATAGTCGGAGGATTGGCCATTGACTCCCACAACATCATCTATGCAGTGGTCGCCCGCGGCAGCACTACCGGCATCGCAAAGTACTCCGTCACCGGGCACCGACTCGCATTCATCCCCTTTCCCACTGATCAGTCAGGCGTACCCCTTTTCCCATTGACCGCGGCGCTCGTGGTTGACTCGAAAGGCAACATCTACGTCGCCGCCGGAGGCAACGGTGTTGTCAAACTATCTCCAGCGGGATCGGTCCTTGCAACGTTTAAAGAGTCGAGCTTGTCGTACCGAGCGGTGGGCGTCGCGCTAGATAGCCACGGTAACGTTTACGCCGCTGCCGGCAAGGGAAACACCGGATACGACAACATCGTTGACAAGTTCTCTCCGGGTGGTCAGTTGCTCGCCCACTGGGCGATAACTGCACGGGCCGGGCCCAGCGTCGAGACGCAGTCATACACCGTAGAAGTGCGGCCCGGATTCGGGGATATCGTGGTTGATTCCAAAGGGCGCATTTTCCTGACCGCACCGGAGCAGTACGAGCCTGCTATCCACGGTGTCACCGGCAATTCTGCTATCTACGAACTGACCGCGAAGGGCGCCCTTCGGACGCTCTGGGAGCGTCCGAGCGGGCTCTGGCCGGCTGCCGGCTCATTCGAATCGCCGAAATGCATAGCCGTGGATCGCAAAGGCAACGTCTACGTCGGCGACAACTACCGGCTGCAGAAGCTTCCCTGGTTCGACACCTAGGCTTGCGTGTCCGGCGGCAGACCGTGGATGCGTAACCGATTCGACGCATCTGTTTCGCTCCCCGCCTGACCTCCCAGGGCGAATTTCACCGCCTCGTCGAGACTCATCGCCCGCCCTTCTTCCCACGCCTGGGACCAGGCATCCTGCCCGCAGCCGGCTTGAGCCAGCTCCACCAGGTGATCGTGCTCGACCTGCTCCCTCGGTACCATGGGCATGCCGAAAGACTGTCGCAAGGCGGCGATGGCTGCCAGTAGTGTGCCCACACGCTGCGAACTTCCCTCGGCAAGAATCAGCTTTGCCCAGGTCCCGAGGATATACAACGTGAACTCCTTGTTGCCGAGCTCCCAGCATGCGATCAGAGGCTCGCGAAGCAGCTGCCTCGCCTGGTCGAGGGAGCCCTGCTCGACCGCCACCATTCCAAGCCCCCAGAGACTCGTGTTCGTGCCGGACTTATCACCGACCTCACGCGCCAGATTCAGGCCCTCGTCGAACCGAGCCTGGGCCATTGTCAGGTCACCCAGGGCGACCAGAGCCATGCCCTGCACCCCGAGACCGAGCACCACGTTGCAGGTATCTCCCAGCTTGCGGTAGACGGTCCCCGACTCAGTCACCTGCTTAAGCGCCGTGGCAGCGTCGCCGAGATCGAAGGCGACCATGCCGGCATTGTGCAACGCCATCGCGCTGCCCAGCTCGTTACCAACCTCAGCGCTCAGGGCAGCCGTCTGCTCGTACCAGGAGATCGCCTCGCGATGCTTCCCCTGCGATGCCCTGACATTCCCGAGCATGTTGAGCACACCGATCCGCGCCGCGGTGTCCCCGATACTCTCCAGAATCGCCAGCGCCTCGTGAAGTCGGGAGATCGCCGCCTCGTGGCCGCCCTGCCACTCGATGAGGCTGCCCAGCACGAGCAGGGCAGTCCCTCGCACGCGGGACTCGACCTCCTCATCCCTGGCCAGTGCCTCCTCCAGCCAGCCACGCGCCTCGCTCCAGTAGCCCTGCCAGCCCCAGAAACGATAGAGTCCCAGGGCCAAACGCAGCTCGTGCTCGGCAGATCCGTGGTTGCGCAGCTCGGCTCGTGCCACCCGGATGTTAGGAAGCTCGGTCTCGAGTCGTGCCAGCCACTCCGCTTGCCGCGGTCCTTTGAGCTCCGGGTCGGCAGCCTCGGCAAGCTGTATGTAGTAGCGGGCGTGCGCTGCTCGATATCGCCGCTCTTCGCCGCACTCGTGGAGGCGCTCTGCGGCGAAGTCTCGAAGAGTTTGCAACATGCGGAATCGCGGCTCGGCTCCGCCCTCCTGCAGGATCAGGCTCTGCTCCAGAAGCGCGGTCATCTCCGCCACCACATCCGAAGCGCCGTCAGGATTACACACCGCCTCCGCCGCCTCGAAGGTCCAGTCACCCGCGAAGACCGAGAGGCGAGCGAACAACGCCTGCTGCTCCGGCTCGAGCAAAGAATAGCTCCATTCGATCGCTCCCCGTAGCGTTTGGTGCTTGGCCGGCACGTCAACCGGCCCACCGGTCAAGAATCGAAGTCGATGCGAGAGCTGGTCGAGCACGATCTGCGGTGGGAAGAGTCGAACGCGCGCCGCGGCTAGCTCGATCGCGAGCGGCAGGCCGTCAAGCCGGGAGCAGATCGCGGCGATCGAGGCCGCGTTCTGTTCATTGAGGTGGAAGTCGGGCTTCACCGCTTGCGCTCGTTGCAGGAAGAGCCGAATGGCATCGTACCGGCTCAGCGCGTTGAGATCCGGGAGGTGTCCGGGCGTGGGTACAGGCAGCAGTGGTACGGCGTACTCGTGCTCCGCGGCCAGGTGCAGCACCGCCCGGCTGGTCACCAGGACCTTGAGCCGCGGACATCGCGTGAGTATGGACGAGAGTATGGTCGCGGCCGGCAGCAGGTGCTCGAAGTTGTCCAGCACCAGAATGGGCTGCTTCTCACGGAGGTGCGCGACCAGGCTCTCCGTGACCGGCTGGTCACTCGCATCCATGATGCCAAGCGACGCAGCAATCGAGGAGGGAACCAGCGCAGGGTCGGTCAGCGGAGCCAGCGCCGCGAAACTGGCGCCGTCCGGGAAGCCGTCGGCGGCTTCTTCGGCAACGCGCAACGCCAGCCGCGTCTTGCCCACCCCTGCCGGGCCCGTGAGGGTGAGTAGGCGTACCTCGCGTCGCCCCAGCAGCTCTTTCACGGTCTCCACTTCCATCCGCCGCCCGATAAAGGGCGTCGGCTGCGGGGTGAGAGAGCGCCACTGGTAACCGGGCCTGGTCGATTCCTGCGCCTGCTCTGACGCTGGTTCACCCTGCCGCGACGCAGCCCGGAACCGGCCCGCCGCCTCTTCACCCAGTCCCAGCGCGGTGACCAGGCGCTGCACCGTGTGAGAGTAGGGGCGCTGCTTGACACCCCGCTCCAGGTCGCTGATGGTCCGGGCACTGAGCTGTGCCCGTTCCGCCAGCTCCTCCTGAGTTAGCCCGGCCGCTGCTCGGTGCTCCTTCAGGAGCTCGGCAAACGAGCCGGCCGCCGTGTCGACCATCGACTCCCGCCGCTTTCCGCGTTCCGCGTCCTGGTCACGTCAGACAACGTTCTGGTTTGCAGTCTACCACCGTCCACACCACGGAGTCAGCGTGCGCCGACGTCCTTCCGCTCGGCTCTCATCGCCGTGGTGGAGCTTTCCCGGCACGTTTCCCAACCCACTTCGTGTCGTCGTGCACTTCATGCGCGACGCGGCGCGCCCGGCATCCTGTAGCGGCGCCCCTACCTCGCTCCCGCCCGGGGCCGGAGTGCGAGGGGTTCGTCGGCGACCCCGCAGCGTCCAGCCGACCCATGACTTCAGGAGCAGGGTCTTAAGCTTCGTCCGGGCGACTGCCGGCCCTGGCTGAGCGCAGGTTAGCCGTGCCTCTCTGTCGAGGTCTCCGGGTGCAGGGCATACTCCGCCGCTTGCTCCAGGGGCAACGTCCGGCCATTGCGCCATGCAGCATCGAATGGGGCTTCACCCAGCGCCGCCCGGCACACCGCGACCGCCCTTTCATGCGCTTCTCGCCCCAGTACGGGGCGAGGAGTATGAAGGAGGTCGCGGAGCGAATCGCCGGCCGCGTACAGCCGGACAGCTCGCTCGAAGTCTCCGTACGCGGCGGCAACGCGGCCCAGCCCCTCCAGGCCGTACGGCACGAGCTCTTTCGCCCCGGCTTCCAGCGAGAGGGTAAGGCTCTCCCGGTACAGCTCAGCCGCCCGCTTCAGATCGCCCTGGTCCAGCACTATGCCCGCCAGCGTTTCTAACATGCAGCCGATTTGCCGTCTGGCGCCGACCTGACGGAACTGGGCAATGCTCCGTTCAGCGAGCTCCTCCGCATGCTGATAGTCACCCTCCATCTGAGCGACCAGTGCCAGACCGTTGAGCACGAACCCGATCCGCTCCCTGTCCTCCAGATCTCCCTGGAGACGAAGGCTCTCCTCGTAGAGCCGGCGCGCTCTCTGCAGGTCGCACCGATCGAGCGCGGCATCGGCCAGTCTGAACAGCATATGAGCGACTCCAAGCGTGTCGCCAGTACCAGCATGGATCTCGAGCGCTTCCGCGAACAGGGCCTCGGCACGGTCCTGCTGTCCCTGCCAGCGGGCAGCGCCACCCAGGCTGTTCAGTGCCGAAGCGATCCGCGCGGAATCTCCAATCTCGCGCCGCAACGCCAGGCTCTCCTCGAGCGCGCTCATCGCCTCGCGGTACTCTCCCTGGGCCTTCATCGCGTCGCCGAGCGTGGCAAGCGACGACGCGATGCCCGGCTTGTCGTCGCACTTTCGATACAGCGCCAGGCTCTCACGCGCCACTGCCACCGCCAGGGCCAGATCGCCCTGGCGGTCCAGCAGGCGAGCCAGGTAATTGAGCGCTCTGGCGCGCACAGGCAGCGGTGCCGGATAGGCCAGGCGCTCGTCGAGCTCCAGCAGCTGCTCGAGCCAGCTGCGCCCTTCGCTGTACCGCCCGCGCGTGCTCCAGAAGCGCCAGAGAGCAGTGACCATGGACAATCCGTTCTCGGGATCGCCTGTGTCAATCGTCCAGCGGATTGCGGCGCGCATGTTGGCATGCTCCCGCTCCAGCCGATCGAGCCAGACACGCTGCTCCGCGCCGCGAAGCTCCGGCTCAGCCCGTCTGGCCAGGTCGAAATACCATGCCGCGTGTGCGGCGCGGACAGCCACCTCATCTCGTTCCGCACGCAGTCTCTCTTGGGCGTACTCTCGAACGGTCTGCAACATCCCGAAGCGAGGCTCGTCCTCTAGCTGTCGTAGCAGGCTCTGCTCCGCCAGCGAGGCGATCCCGTCCACGAGATTCATCTCACCGTCCGGGTCGCAGACCGCGTTCGCCGCCTCGAGCGTGAAGCCACCAGCGAATACGGAGAGGCGGGCGAAGAGCACCTGTTCGGATGGTGCCAGCAGGGAGTAGCTCCAGTCGAACGTTCCACGAAGGGTTTGCTGACGGCTGGGCAGATCCCTCGCTCCTCCGGTCAAGAGCCCGAGACGGCTCTCCAGCCGCTCCGCCAGGGATTGTGCCGGAAACATGCGAAGGCGTGCTGCTGCCAGCTCCAGGGCAAGCGGCAGGCCATCCAGGCGGTAACAGATCTGCGCGATCGGCAGGGCGTTCTCCTTCGTGACTTCGAAGTCCGCCTTGACTGCCCGTGCGCGAGCTACGAACAGGCGAACCGCATCGTACCCGGCAAACACGTCCGGATCCGGAAGGTGTCCGGGGACGGGAACCGGGAGCGGTTGCACAGGGTATTCGTGTTCGGCGGCGAGATGAAGTATCGAGCGGCTGGTGACGAAGACTTTCAGCTCCCGGCAGGAAGCCAGGAGCTGTGACACGACCTTCGCCGCCGCGAGCAGGTGCTCGAAGCTATCCAGCAGCAGCAGTGACTGCTTCTCCCGAAGCCGCCTGATCACTCCCTCGAGAGCCGGCTCCGTGCTCGTCTCACTGCCGCGTAGAGCACCGGCGATTGCTGCCGGGACCAGCGTCGGATCCATCACGGTGGCGAGTCGCACCAGCTCGATTCCATCGGGAAAGGCGCCTGCCACTTCCTCGGCGACGCGCATGGCGAGCCGAGTTTTCCCCACTCCGCCCAGTCCGGTCAGCGTTAGCAGGCGCACATCCTCGCGTCCCAGCAGGTCCGTGATTGCCGAAAGGTCGTGCCGGCGTCCTACGAAGGTGGTGGGCTGCATGGGCAGCGCCAACCTGAGCTCGCCCGGGATCGCGGACGGCGCGCTCTCCCGAACGGCCACTCCCCGGCCTGCGGTGCGAAACCGGCCGGCCACCTCGCCGTCCAGATCGAGCACCTCGATGAGGCGTTGGACGGTGTGAGAGTACGGGCGCTGCTTGACACCCCGCTCCAGGTCGCTGATGGTCCGGGCACTGAGCTGTGCCCGTTCCGCCAGCTCCTCCTGGGTCAGCCCGGCCGCTGCTCGGTGCTCCTTCAGGAGCTCGGCAAACGAGCCGGCCGCCGTGTCGACCATCGACTCCCGCCGGTTTCCGCGTTCCGCGTCCTGGTCAGGTCAGACAACGTTCTGGTTTGCAGTCTACCACCGCTTCCGGCGTCCGGTCACCAAACCGCGTCGAAACGGGCTCTGACACGGACTGCCGGGCGGAACGGGGCAGCCGGGGTCCATGCGACGGTCAACCCTCAAGAAGCGACCCGCCCGAACTGTGTGGGCAAGAGTGTGGGAGAGTTCGTGGTCTAGTCGCCGCGCCGGGAGCACATTGGATGGGTAGGTACAACCGGGCCAGAGCACGAATTGAAAGGAGGGCACAGTGCTCATCCAGCTGACCCCTGTTTTTCGGAGCACCGAAGCATCAACACAGAGAAGGATAAAACCATGAACGCACTTCGCCGAGTCCTCTCACGAGCCGGACTGATAACCGCGGCCGGTGCCCTCGCCCTGCTGGGCATGGTCAACGCACATGCCACCGGGCAACCACAGACGTTGCAGAACCTGCAAGGTGGTCTCCTCGGCCATGACACCAAAATACTGACCCCGCGCGGCGTGACAGTCCACGCCGCATCGTTCACCAGGAAAGGACCCTCGACCTTCATCTACCTGGATCTCGGGCTCAACTACGATGACGAGATCGACGTCTTCCTGTCGAACGGCAACGGGGTCTCCGAGATTCAGAAGTACACCAACTACACAATCGCCCAGCAGTCTTCGTACTTCGGGGCGTCGACGCTCCACTACTTTCCGGCCGACGGCGTCCATACCACCGCATGTCTGGTCGTCGCGGATCAGGCCAATGGCCGCAAGCCCGCCATCCTCTCGTTCAGGCTGGGCAAGGACGGGAAACTGGCGAAGAGGCCCGCGAGCACCGTCATCGATCCGCTCGGTGGTTGGGGCAGCGGCGGTCTTCCTTCCGATGTGCAGGGATATGATGACGTTGCCGTCGTAACTGAGTCTCCCATGTTCTCCACCGGTGGGGTGGAAACCTTCGTCCTCGGAGCCGGTTGCACGCTCGCGGCCGGGACGCAGATTCCGAACAGCACATTTCGTTACTACATCTCCAGCTCGGTGAACGGCTCGGGTGTGATCGCCGAACCGGACCAGGCCAACTCGCAGGTCGACCTGTACTCGACGGACCTGGCAGGCAATCTGACGTACCTGGGCGCCACGAGCTCGCAGTTCAGAGGCCTCGACAGCTCAGCGCAGAACGGCAGCAACCTCTTCACCGGTGACGCCAACGGCACTATCGCCCTGGCGCAGGGGGGAACGGTTTCGGGGGGCACGGTGACCTGGGACCCCACGAGCCCGCAATTCGATCCGGCCGGGAGCAACAACGCGTCCTCCTGGTTCGACTCCGTCGACGGCAACTACGTCAACGGTGAGCAGGCCTTTGGCGCTCCCGCCGGCATCGGCTTCTACAGTGGCGACTCGTCCTTCAAATTTCTCTCGCACGCGGCGACGGGAGATCCGTACAGCTACGTGGTCAACTTCGGCCAAACCGGCTCGACGCTGTGGGTGAATGATGGAGACAGCTTCATCGACGCCTGCCTGCTGACCAGCGGCGGTTCCTCCGGCTGCACAACCGTCGCCCAGGCGACGACGGGCGGCTTCTTCCCTGGCATGGCGGTTTCCTGAGTCGCTGCGTAGCTGCGGGTCGGCGCAGGCCCGGAGCTACGCGTGACATGGGGAGCGGGTGACACACGCGTGCCACCCGCTTCCCGCCGGGCGGCGGTGCAGTCCGCTGGACCGCACGGTTCGGACCTCCTGGAGCCACACCGACCACGTGGAGGATGAGCAGTGAACAAGCGACGCACGCAATAATGCCGGCCTACATCGTGATCGACCGGCTGGCAGTGACCGACGCGGACCGGTTCGGTCCCTACGCCGACGGGGCGCGAGCGGCCCTGGAACAGTACGGCGGTCGATACATCTTCCCCTCGGAGACGCGCATCGAGGCCCTCGAGGGCAACTGGGCGCCCGACCGCATCGTGCTCATCGAGTTCGAGGATGTCGATCAGGCCAGACGCTTCTGGGATTCGGCCGAGTACGCAGGGCCAAGGGCCCTCCACCATGCCGCGACGATCTCAAATATCATCCTGCTTGATGGCGATTTGTGCCGGCGGACGGCCGAGCCCGCCGTCCGTTCGAGCCGGGCCTTCACCACAGGTCCCGGACTGGAGCCGGGGTAGCCTTTACCACTCATGAGGGAGAGAAGAGGATGGTGAAATTCCGCCTCGCGCCCTGTCCTTTGGCCCGTCTCCTCACTCTGCTTGTCTGCGCGGACATGCTCGGCGTCGGCGGAGCGCACGGGGCGGGTATCCCGCTTGCTCGCGGCTGGCAGCACGTCCCGGTGTACGCACCGGGCTTCATCAGGTACGGCGCCCAGGTGGCGGCGGGTAACCTGGGCGTGGTCGCCCTCGTGCCCGGACCTCCCGGGACGCCCACGCGTCTTCATGCCTCGGCGGATGGCCGGAGGTGGCGGCTTCTCCCGTCCCCTCACCTGGGGAGCGGCGCATGGGCCTGGTCGTTAACGGCAGCAGGCAAGATTCTCATCATTACGGGTCGCTGCACACCCGTTTCTGGGGGCCCCACGGTAGACTGCCTCTGGGCCTCACGTGACGGGGGCATCACCTGGCGCCTCTCGCCGGCTCACCTCCGGTTCTCCGCGATTGGCGCAGGCGGTGACGGCGCGGTCGCCTTCAGTGAGTCCAACCTCTCGGCGCCCGTCAGAGTCTGGACCTCCGCCGACGGCCTCAACTGGCGGCACCTTCGACAACCGTCCGGCGTCTTCGCCGGGGGACAGGTCTCGTTCGTCGCGAAAGGAGCTCATGGTCTCGTCGCCGGAGGTACCGCGGATAGATCCTCTCCACCATCGGTCGGGGCCGTTATCTGGACCTCGCAGGATGGTCGAACCTGGAGGAAGGTGCCTGACACGAGCAGGATCTTCGGCCACGGAAACGACGTATTGCAGATCACGTCCCTGGTCGCGGGGCCGCGGGGAAGCGTCGCTTTCGGTCAGCGGATGGTCAATGAGTCAGGATCCACGGCCACGGAGCGGCTCGTCTGGGCATCGCCGGACGACGTGCACTGGCGGCGAGGGCCTGCCCCGTTCTCCGAGCCGCGAGGGAGCTCCGACGGGCTGGTTGCGTGGCAGCGTGGCTTTGTCGACCTCACCAGCGAGGGGAATGAAACCGTGGTGTGGGCCTCGGCCGACGGTCTGACGTGGACGCGGGTGGGGAGCGACGGGCTGTTTGGGGGAACCGCGCGCATCATGAGCGCTACCGCCTTCCGGGGAGGCGTGGTCGCGATCGGCAGCTTCGCGCGCCATCCCCAGCCGGCCTGCCTCCGAGCCACACAGGCGGACGTCGATCTCCGCGCCTTCCATCCCGCAGCCTTCCTCTGGGCTCCTGCCGCGAGCGCAACAATCCCGGCGCCCGCCGTCGATCGGTCCGATCCTCGCGCGCTCAAACTGCTCCCGTACGATCTGGCCGCGGTCCAGCACTTCACCCAGTCCTCATCCACCGGCGGCGGTTACGGTGGTGCCTATGTGAGCCTGTGCAGCGTCGACCCCACGCTTGGACGCCATCGCGCCTACCAGGTGTTCTTCGACGATCCCGCCTCGCGGGTCTACCCCGGTCAGGCCCTCAGCATCATCACCCAGAGCCCCGGGCAGCCAGGGCGGGCTTCCGCAACGTGGACCGGGTGTTCGCGATCGGCCTGGGGACTATCCAGAGCAAGCGTGAGCTCCTGCCGCCGGTTCGTCTCGGGCAGGAGACACGTGTCTTTCAGCTCGGCATCCGATTCTGGGAGCCGCCCAACAATCCCTTCACACAGTTTGCCGTGGGCTGGAGGCATGGTCGGGTGATCGGCGTGGTAGAGGCGGGCACCCAGCAGGAGGCCATGATGCTCGCAAGACAGCAACTCACCCACCTGCGACATGGGTGATGCGGCGTGTTAGGCTCGCCGTGATTCTCAGACGCTACCACCTTATGGGCAGCGCGCGGAGCCGGCGCTGTGCCGGGCGTCATGCGGAGGCTGGCTCTCTACACCGGGTGAGAAGCGATCAGCCAGGATCACCCGAAGATGCGCCGTCGAGTGCAATGCCGGCGACGCTGGCTATATGGCGTAGGTCGGCATCCGAGGCGAGAAGCGAGGCGCCCGTACGTAAGGCTACGGCCCTGCCGTGCTGCAGTAGAAGTATGGTCGCTGTGGGGTGTCGGTCTCTCGCCCACGCATGCCACCTGGAAGGTTTCGGGAGTGCTTGCGACAGCGTCAGCAGTCGAGTGCCGGCAGCACTTCTTGGATCAGCAGCTCAACTGTGGTCAGGTGCGGGAAGCCGCCGCAGTCGAGCATGAAGTAGTCCTCCCCCAATTCGACGAATGGTCGCATCTGCTCCATTATCTGCGCGGGCGTGCCGACGAAGTCCTCGCCCGCCTGGTAGACATCGTCCGCGCCCCGCCGCCGCTGCGCCGCCACGAGATCCGTGACGTCTGCCTCGGTCGGCGCGCAAAGACAGCCGCCGCTCCAGGTGCGGCGCACTGTGATAGGGTCGCGCCCGACCTCGTCGCAAGCCTGCTCGAACTCGCGCACGTATGCCCGATAGGCCGCGATGCGGGTCGAGGAGACGTTCCACCAATCGGCATGGCGCGCTGCCAGACGGAGCATCCGCGGCTGGAACGCCCCAACCATGATCGGGGGCAGCGGGTCGGGTTTCGGCGCGCACTCGGCGGCGTTGACGTGGTAGTGTACGCCCGCAAAGGTCGCCCGGTCCTCGGTCCAGAGCGCCTTGATGATGTGCAGCGCCTCGTCCAACGCTGCGACCCTGGTACGCCCCGGCGGAAAGTCATAGCCGTAGGCTCGGTGCTCGGCACCTTGCCCGCCCGCGCCGATACCGAGGACAAATCGGCCACCCGACAGGAACTGGAGGGTCGCGCTCATCTTCGCAACAAGTGCCGGGTTGCGGAACGACTGGGCAAGCACTGTGTGGCCCCAGTGCAGGTCGGGGTAGCGCGCTGCCAGGTAGCTGAGCGTCGTCCAGCCCTCCAGCACGTCACCCTGGAGGTGGTCGATGCACCACGCCGAGTCGTAGTGTCCCACGACCGTCGCGAGGAGCCGGTCGACAGCCGCCATATACGCAGAGCGCTCCGGCGGGTTCTGCGGGTTCTCTGGCACGATGAGACCGAAGCGCACCCGGCCCACGACGACTCTCCCCGTCTTACCCGAGAAGACAGGCGGTATGCACGCTGATCAAGGCGGAGGCGCCGTGGTGAAGGGCCAGATTGTGCGCCCACTTCTGCTTCCAACGCATCAAGAGGTGGCGCCAGCGGTTAGGGCGGCCATGGCTGCGTTCCACGCCGAAACGACGGGCACTCGAACGCTCTTCTGCTTTCTCTATGTTCATACCCCGAGTCTACCGGTAACTCGGACAGGCACTTACCGCCCACTTGCCGAGCGCGTGGAGCGGCTGATTGACTCCGCCGACTCGCAACTCAGCTGCAATCGGGAATCGCACTACAACATTTTGCAAATCTTCTGGCCAAGTGTGTGGGCAACTGTGTGGGAGAGTTCGTGGCGCTCCGCCGCCGGCAAGAGCAGACTCGAATCTATAGACGCCTGAATAGGAGCTTGCAATGAAACACGGTGCAATCGCGCGCATTCTGACAGCGGCAGCGCTCGCCGGTCTCGGTATTACTACCGGAGGGTGGCCTTCGGCGGCGGTGCATGCCGGGGACGTGACTGTCGCCGGAGGAGCCCCCACGAGCTCCGTCGCGGCCGACCTCTCAGTCGCCGACTCGATGGCCACCGCGACGCCTGTCAAACACCTGGTCGTCCTCTTCCAGGAAAACGCCTCCTTCGACCACTACTTTGGAACCTATCCAAACGCCGCGAACCTGTCCGGAGAGCCGGCCTTCACCGCCCGTCCCAGCACCCCTGCCGTCAATGGGCTATCTCCGCAGCTGCTCACACACAATCCCAACGCCGTCCAGCCCTTCCGGCTCGACCGCTCGCAGGCGCTGACCTGCAGCCAGGTGCACAACTACCTGCCGGAGCAGCAGGCGCAGGACGGCGGCAAGATGGACAAATTCGTCGAGTACGGCGACGGAAAGGCAAGCAATGCTCGGCAGTACTGCCCCTACGGCATCGCCATGGGCTACTACGACGGCAACACGGTAACCGCCCTCTGGAACTACGCGCAGAACTTCGCCATGAGTGACAACGCCTTCGGCACCGTGTTCGGCCCATCGACACCGGGCGCGCTCAATCTGGTGGCAGGCACGACCGCGGGCGCCATCTGTGGTCCAAAGACCGCGACCTACAACACCCCCGCGGCTTGCAGCGCCAGCTCGACGCCGGCGTCGTCAGGTGGGACCGGAACCCTGTATCGCGATTCCGACCCGTACTACGACGACTGCTCCAACGGAGGAACAAGCGACAAGAGCAACACCGCCGCTCTGACGACCCCGAGTATCGCCGGTTCTCTGAACGCGGCCGGAGTGACCTGGGGCTGGTTCCAGGGCGGGTTCGCCGACTGCAATGCGAAACACGCGCTCGTCGCCGCCGACCGATTGCAGCGCATCGATCCCGCGACCGATTCCATTACCTCAAACGACTACGATCCGCACCACAACCCATTCCAGTACGTCGCCTCGACCGCCAACCCACACCACCTGCCGCCCAGCAGTGACGCGATGATCGGACACACCGACCGGGCCAACCACCTCTACGATCTCAGCCGCTTCTGGACCGCTGCCGACGCCGGCAATCTTCCCGCGGTTTCATTCCTCAAGGCACCCGGCTACCAGGACGGCCACCCTGCGAGCTCCGATCCGCTCGACGAGCAGCAGTTCCTGGTGGGCACGATCAACCACTTGATGAGTCTGCCCTCCTGGCAGAGCACCGCCATCATCGTCGAGTGGGACGACTCGGACGGCTGGTACGACCATGTGCGCGGCCCGATTGTCAATCGCTCGAGCACCGCTCTGGACTCTGGCTGTGGGACCACAACCGATGGACCGGGCGCGCGTTGCGGATTCGGTCCTCGACTTCCGTATCTCGTCATCTCGCCCTTCTCCCGACAGAACTTCGTCGATCACACGCTCGTCGACCAGACCTCGACCACGCGCTTCATCGAGGACAACTGGTTGAGCGGCCGGCGCATCAGCACCACGTCATTCGAGAATCGAGCCGGCTCGATCCTCGGTATGTTCGACTTCAGCCAGCCGTCTGGTCGCCGCCTGTACCTCGATCCCTCCACCGGAGCGCAGCTGCCGCTGGAAGGCGCCTTCCAGATCACCTTCAGCAGCAGTACGCCCGGGCAGGGCATGGTGTTCTTCGGTTCCGGACCGGGCTGCAGCGGACTGGTCGAGGTGGCGACGCGCGACGCCGGTGAAGGCACGACCAACCATCAAGTGCTGGTCTCAGGCAACGATCTCCCCGGCACGGTAGGCGACAACGGCATCGTCCCGGGCACCACGTACTGGTATGAGGCGGTCACGAACGCCCGCACCGGCACCGAAATCGACAACAACGGCGGGAAGTGTTATAGCGTGACCATTCCAGCCCGGTAAGGGCGAAAGGAAGCACGTGATGAAGCGAATTGCCATCGCCCTCGCGCTCGTGTCCCTCCTCCTGTGGCTCCCGCCTGCCGGCTCACGCGTAACGGCGGCCGGCGGGAGCGCCGACCGACCGCTGACCGTCATGGCGGGTGGGGACATCGCCTGCGATCCACTCTCGCCGTTCTTCCATGCGGGCGAGGGAGACGCCAGGAACTGCCAGGAAAAGGCCACGTCCGATCTCGTCATGCAGGCGCATCCCGATGCCGTGCTGGCGCTCGGCGACAACCAATACGAGGTCGGCGCGCTCGAAGCATTCGGGCAGTCGTACGGCACCACCTGGGGTCGATTCAAGAACATCACCTATCCGGTACTCGGCAATCACGAGTATCTGACTCCGGGCGCCGCGGGCTACTTCGCGTACTACGGTAAGCTCGCCCGAAACCCCCAGGGAGGCTACTACAGCTTCAATCTGGGCGACTGGCACTTCATCGCGCTGAACAGTGAGTGCAACGAGCCGGGCGTCGGTGGCTGCGGCCTGGGGAGCCCGCAGGAGAGCTGGCTGCTCAGCGACCTCGCCGCCAACCGGCAGCCCTGCACGCTCGCCTTCTGGCACGAGCCGCGCTTCACCTCCGGCCGGAACCTCAATCATCCCGCCCTCCAGACCTGGTGGGAAGACCTTTACGCCTTTGGCGCCGCGATCGTCCTCAACGGTCACGACCACATCTACGAGCGCTTCGCGCCGCAGGATCCCTCACAGAAAGCTGATCGCTTCGGCATCCGTGAGTTCATCGTCGGCACCGGAGGCAACAATCACCAGCCGGCGTACGGCGTCATCCAGCCCAACAGCGTGGTGCGCGACAACACCACGTACGGCGTGCTCCAGCTCACCCTGCGTGCAGGCTCGTACGACTGGCAGTACCTACCCGCCCACCACACCGGCAACGGCAAGTTCACCGACAAGGGGAGCGGAACCTGCCCCGGAGCCGATCCGCAAACGACGAGCACGGTTCAGCCACGGGCGGTTGCGGTAGTCACGTCCAACGGCGTTGGGGCCGTCGCGCGGTTTACTGTCAATTTCGCAAGTCAGGGTGTCGGCCAGGGCTACGTTCGCTTCGGCTCCGGTCCCGGCTGCTCCGGTCTCGTAATGACCGCGCTCGGCGACCAGGGCGTGGGCACGACGAACCACTGGCTGGTGGTTACCGGCAACGATTTGCCGGGTACGGTGGGCGACAACGGCGTCATGCCGGGTAGCACGTACTGGTACGAAACCGTAACGCGGACCCGCGCCGGCGAAGAGGTAAATGACAACGGAGGCAAATGCTACAGCGTGACCATTCCCGCCGTGGCAGCTGGACACTGAGGAATGTGATTGCAGACCTGCCGCCGCGGGGTGGTGGGCTCCGGCGGTGCCGGAGACGCATGCCGCGGCGGTAACCTGCCCCAACCGGCGTTCGATCGACCAGCCAGGGCGGCCAGAACGTTAGCTGACCGCGGTTCCGGCTCGACGCTTCGCTTCGTCCTCAGCTTCCTCGGCAACAGCCGAGAGGGTCGACTTCTCCTCGACATCCGGAAGATCGAGGTAGCAGTTCGTAATTGGAAGACGCCGATCCTTCCCGAACGCTCGCGCCGTGATTCTGGGGCCGGGCGGCGCCTGGCGGCGCTTGTACTCGCTGTGCTCGACCAGCGCAATCACCCGCGTCACGGTTTCCGGATCAAAGCCCATGGCGACGATATCGGTGGCGCTGCGATCGTCCTCGACATAGAGCTCGAGGATCCGGTCCAGCACGTCGTACGGCGGCAATGAGTCCTGATCGAGCTGATCGGGACGCAGCTCAGCGGAGGGAGGCTTGTCGATCACGGACTGGGGGATGATCTCCCAGCCGGCTGCCGCGTTCCTGTAGCGAGCCAGCGCCCACACCGTCGTCTTGAAGACATCCTTGAGGACGGCGAAGCCGCCGGCCAGGTCGCCGTAGAGCGTGCTGTACCCGACCGCCATCTCGCTCTTGTTGCCGGTCGTCAGGACGATGCCACCCAGCTTGTTGGTCAGCGCCATGAGGATATTGCCGCGTACCCGCGCCTGCAGGTTTTCCTCGGTAATGTCTGGCTCTCTACCTTGAAAGACCTCGCCGAGCATGTCGAGGTAGGCGCGGAAGGCGTCTTCGATGGGGATCGTCAGAAAGCGGATTCCCAAATTCTCGGCCAGTTGCTGCGCATCGGTGCGGCTTCCTTCGGACGAGTACCGCGACGGCATCGAAACCCCGATCACATTCTCGGCGCCTACCGCGTCCACGGCGATCGCCGCCGTCAGAGTGGAGTCGATCCCACCCGAAAGCGCGATGACTACCTGTCGGAAGCCGTTCTTACGAACGTAGTCGCGCGTGGAAAGCACCAGCGCTCCATAGATCTCTTCCGCCGGCTGAGGGTTGGGCTTCAATGGTGTCTCAAGCGGTGGGAGCCGGCGCGGTGCCGGCGCCGCGAGCGGCGTCGTCACCACCTTGCCCTGCGCGTGCAGCAGTTCCGGCCGGATGTTGGCCTGGCGATGGCGAACATCATGCAGGCGCGCGCTGAATACGGCGTCGGCATCCAGATTGGCCACCAGGAAGTCCTCCTCGAAGAAGCTGCCCTGGGCGATGACCTTGCCCTCGTGATCGCAGATGATGCTGGCGCCCTCGAAGATGAGCTCGTCCTGCCCCCCAACCATATTGGGATAGCAGAAGTAGGCCAGCTCGTCGAGCGCGCGGGTAGCGACCATGTTGGTCCGCTGCTGGTGTCGGCCGTGGCTGTAGGGCGAGGCATTGATGGCGACGATGATCTCGGCGCCGGCCAGCGCTTCGAAGGTCGCCGGACCCACGGCGTACCAGATGTCCTCGCAGATGGTGACTCCGATCTTCACGCCGCGCACGACATATACCGACCAGTCGCTCCCGGCCCGGAAGTAACGCTGCTCATCGAAGACCGCGTAATTGGGCAGCTTGACCTTCCAGTGGCGGCCCACCACCTTTCCCTGCTGGATCACTGCCGCCGCGTTATAGATGTCGCTGCCGTCGCTATCGACAAAGCCGACGATGGCCGTGATGTCGCCTACCGCTGCTGCTAGTCGATCCAGCTCGCGCAGATTGTCGGCAACAAACTCCGGCTTCAGGACGAGATCCTCGGGCGGATACCCGGTCAGGGCCAGCTCGGGAAAGGCCACGACGTCGGCGCCCGCCCGCCTCGCGCGCTCGACACCGGCGATGATTGTGTCGCCGTTCTGACGGAGCGCACCGACGGTTGCATTCATCTGTACCAGAGCGACGCGCAAGATTCGCATTGCATCAGCCTCAAAGGCGACCGGAAGGCGCCCGGGAAATACTAAACCCTGGCCTGCGTAGGGACGGTTCGCCCGGATCCCTCGCGGTATCCTGTCTGCCCCGCCACGCAGCCGCACGGCGTGCAACCTGTGTCGGCCTCGACGGAGCGGGTCGGGACAGAATCCAGCGATCCCTACGCGGACAAGTGATCGACGAGCTGCGGGGATTGCGGGTTCAGTCCATTGTAGGTGGCGCTCATCCGATCACAGAGAATGGACATATGCCACCTGCGAGGTGATAGGGAATGGGATACATCGGAAGCCGCGTGCGACGCACCGAGGATCCGCGGCTGGTGCAGGGACTGGGCCGCTACGCGGGCGACATCCATGTGCCCGGCATGCTCCACGCCGGCTTCGTGCGCAGCCCGCACGCCCGCGCTCGCATCGAGTCTATCGACCTCTCCGGCGTCCGCCAGATACGTGGCGTCGTGGATGCCTTCTCTGCCCGTGAGCTACCGGAGCTGACCCGGGCCGCGGCGGCGACCGCCTGGCAACCTGGTGCGGCGGCGAAGGGGGTACGACCGCTCGCCTGCGACGAGGTACGGTTCGTGGGAGAGCCGGTGGCCGTTGTTCTGGCCGAGGACCCTGCCTCACTGGCAGACGCGCTGGACGCGGCGGTCATCGACTTCGAGCCGCTGTCTCCCGTGACCCGAATGAAAGCCGCCGCAGCAGGCCAGCCGCTGGTATGGCTGGACGTGCCGCGCAATATCGCGGGAACCATCGATGTCGGGTTCGGCGACGTGGAGGCTGCCTTTCGCGCCGCGGACGTCGTGGTTCGTGGACGGTTCACGCTGGAGCGCGCCGCGCCGGCTGCGCTCGAACCGCGAGCGATGGTGGTAGCACCCGGAGGTGAGGGCGAGACCGTGCTGACCATCTGGGATTCGACGCAGGCGCCACACGGCGTCCGCGACTCGGTGGCTGCCTATCTGGACCTCGACCCGGAATCGGTCCGCGTCATCACTCCGGACGTGGGTGGCGGGTTCGGACCCAAGGGGCGCACCTATCAGGAAGAGTACGTCCTCGCCGACGTCGCGCTGCGCTTGCACCGGCCGGTGCGCTGGGTCGCGGACCGGACCGAGGACCTTCAGACCACCGCGCACGGCCGGGGCCAGGTTCATGACGCGCAGCTTGCCGCGCGCCGAGACGGGACGATTCTCGCGATCCGCGACCACTTCACCCAGGACCTGGGCGCTTATGCGCCGATGGGGCTTGGCGCCGCCTCGAATACCACGCGCCACCTGCTTGGACCGTATCGTGTTCCGGCTGCCGACATCCGGGCCACCGGCGTCTACACGAATCGGGTCATGACCAGCCCCTTGCGCGGCGGAGGCAGGCCCGAGGGGATCTTCGTGATGGAGCGCCTGATGGACCGGCTCGCCGCGCGTCTGGGGATGGACCGCGCTGAGGTACGCCGTCGGAATCTCATTCCACCGGAAAGCTTCCCGTACGACACCGGTCTCGTCGGCCCGCGCGGAACGGTCGTCTACGACAGCGGCGACTATCCACGCTGCCTGCAACGCGCGCTGGAGCTGATCGGGTACGACCGGTTTGGGAGCGAGCGCGACGAGGCTCGGCGGAGCGGACGGTATCTCGGCATCGGTCTGGCATGTTTCGTCGAGTCGACCGGCGTGGGATCGGAAGGAGCGCGCATCGAGCTCCGCGAGGATGGTACCGCGGCAGTTGCCGTCGGCTCGCCGAGCAACGGACAGGGACATGCCACGACGTTCGCCCAGCTCACCGCCGAGCGCCTCGGCATTCCCATCGATGCGGTCAGCTTCACGTCCGGCGACACGCGAGCGTTCGGCTGGGGAACCGGAACATTTGCCAGCCGGATGGGCGCCTTCGGCGGCAATGCGGTGAGCGGAGCGGCACACCGTCTGCGACGGAAGATCCTGGCACTGGCCGCCGATCTCCTCGAGATTGCGCCGGACGATCTGGTGCTCGACGGCGGCGTGGTTTCCGTCAAGGGCGTTCCTTCGCGGCGCCTGACGCTTGCCGCGGTGGCGCAAGCGGCGGCGCGCCGGGAAATCGAGCTCGTCGCCGAGGAGGCGTTCCAGCCCGAACATCAGTCGAGCTGGGCTTCCGGGACGAACGCGGCGGTGGTGGAAGTGGATGTGGAGACTGGGAAGGTGACCATCCTGCGCTACGTGGTCGTCCACGACGCCGGAACAATCGTGAATCCGACTGTGGTCGAGGGGCAGATCCATGGCGGCGTGGCGCATGGAATCGGGAATGCCCTCTACGAGGCATGTATGTACGATGGCGGCGGGCAGCTCCGGACGGCGACCCTGGCCGATTACACGATTCCGGCGGCGGGTGATCTGCCGGAAATCGTGATTGAGCACGTCGAGACACCATCGCCATTCAATCCCGAAGGGATTAAGGGAGCCGGAGAAGGCGGCACGATAGCCGCCATCCCCACGGTCGTGAGCGCGGTCGAAGACGCGCTGGCTTCCTTTGGCGTCGTGCTCGACGACGTGCCGATCCGGCTCGCGGCCATCGTTATGGCGCAGGCACCTGCTCGGGTAGACCCTGCATCAGCCCTGGCTGCATCGGTATGAACCCGACGTCCGCGATCGATGCCCGTCAGGCCTCGCGCTTGAGACCCAGACTGCCGGCTCGGGCCCTGATCGGCGTCAGTCCAAATGCCTCCCCCAGGCGGCGCGTTATTGCCGGCACCACCTCGCGCGGCGCGACCCGGCGGCCCAGCTCGCGCTGCAGCGAGCTCACGCCTTTACCGACCAGGCCGCATGGAATGATGTGCTCGAAATACGAGAGATCGACGTTGACGTTGAGGGCGAATCCATGAGTCGTCACGCCCCAGGCGTCCACCTTGACCCCGATGGCGCACAGCTTGTCATTCCCGGCCCAGACTCCCGAGAGTCCATCCTTGAGATCTGCCGGCACGCCCAGATCGCGCACCGCCAGCAACATGGCTCGCTCGACGTCCCGAATGTAGCGCACATAGTCGAGACGGTCAGGCGGCAGCTTGAAGATCGGGTAGCCCACCACCTGGCCGGGACCGTGGTAGGTTACGTCGCCGCCACGGTCGACGTGGTAGACCGCAATCGCGCGTGCTTCGAGCTCGGTTTCGGAGAGCAGGATGTTGGCTGCGTTGCCCCGGCGGCCGAGTGTGTAGGTGTGGGGGTGCTCCAGCAGGAGGAGCACATCTGGAATGAGGTCTTGCTTCCGAGCGTCGGCAAGACGGCGCTGCAGATCCAAGGCCTCCTGGTAGTCGACCGTGCCCAGCCGGTAGATCCGAAGGGGCTCCCGCTCGGGGGTGCCGTCCCGCGCCGGTAGCCGCGACCGGCCCGAGTCGCGTCGGGTTCGAACCGTGCTAGCCGTACTTGTACTGGACGCCATAGCCACCGCGGGGCATGACGCAGGCGATGTTGTTGTAGGGGCAGATGAGGCGGCAGGCGCCGCACTCGATGCAGTTCTCGAACGAGACAACCGTCTTCTCGTTTTCTTCGTCCCAGTGGTAGACCTCGGCGGGACAGACGATCGTGCACGGCTTGTCCGGGCAGCGCGCGCACACGTCCTGCGAGACGATGTCGATATGGGAACGGTCGTCCCAGTTGAATTTGTCCAGATAGAGCTTGTCTTCGAGCTTCATACCGCCTCCTGCCGTCCTCGCAGCGCCTCACTCTGTTCGTGCGCGTGGTACGAGCTTCGCACCAATGGCCCCGACTCGACGTGGCTGAATCCGAGCGCGAAGCCGTCCTCGCGCAGCCGCGCGAACTCGTCAGGATGATAGTAGCGGTCAATCGGCACATGCTTCGCTGTTGGCTGCAGGTACTGGCCGATGGTGACGATATCGACACCGGCCGCCCGCAGGTCGCGCATCGTGGCCACGACCTCGTCGTACGTTTCGCCGAGCCCGACCATCAGCCCCGATTTGGTCAGACCATCGGGCCGCAGCTCCTTGGCCCGGCGCAGAAACTCAATCGAGATCTCGTAGCGCGAGCGCCCGGGCCGGACGCGAGGGAAGACGCGCGGCACCGTCTCGATATTGTGATTCAGGATCTCCGGCTCCGCTTCCAGTACGGTCCGCAGCGACTCTTCCCGGCCCTGGAAATCGGGCGTCAAGACCTCAACCGCACAGTCGGGACTGAGTTCGTGGATCTTGCGGATCGTCGCCGCGAACAGTGAGGCGCCGCCGTCCGGCAGGTCGTCGCGGTCGACCGAGGTCACCACGGCGTGTTTCAGCCCCATGCGCCGCACCGCGTCCGCCACCCGCTTCGGCTCGCCCAGATCGAGCGTCTGTGGCTTGCCGGAGGTGACCGCACAGTAGCGGCAGGCCCGCGTGCAGACGTCTCCGAGAATCATGAACGTGGCGGTGCCGTGGCCCCAACACTCGCCGATGTTCGGGCAGCGCGCCTCCTCACAGACCGTGTGCAGCTCCATGTCGCGCATCAGGGTCTTGAGCTCGCTATAGCGCGGCCCCGCGGGCAGCCGGACTTTCAGCCAATCAGGCCGCTTCGGTAGGTCGGTAATCAGCTTGATTTCGGTGGTTACCACAATGAATCCTTCTCAGGAAGGTATCCCATTATGGTCCAGCGGCCCTTCTCCCGACGGTGTAGTGGAGAACCGACCGTTGACAAACGCGGTCGTACGGCGATGATGAACTTCTCGTAGCACCTCCGCAGACGGGAGCAACCATGCTCGGGCACTGGAGGGCACATGCGGGCAGGTCCCGAAGCTCGTCGACATGACGGACAAGCCTACTTCTGTGGTATGGCAGGAGTCGCGCGCCAGTGGCGCGCACCCCCGTTGCACTTTTCCGGATCGCCTACGGCTGTCCGCCCTGCTGGATCATCTGCTTGAACTGGCTCACGTTCTCGGCGACTTGTCGGGCGGTGGTCTGCCAGTCCATCAGCGGCTTGACGGTCCACTTCACCAGCCCGAAAAAGGGAAGCTGATTCATCATCGCGTCGAGCTCCTCGAATGAAGCAGCTTCCAGAATGAACGCTCCAGCGCGCTCGCCGGGATAGAGACCACCTCTCACTCTCCCTTCCTGCTCCCACTGTGCCAGTATCTGGAAGCTCGGAATCACCGCCATCTCAATGCTCTGCACCGTCTGCTCCGGCGGCAGCAGGTAGCCCGGATCGATGTTCTCGCCCATCACCAGAAATCGCATCCGCGTACTCCTTTGCGCCCGGCTGGTACGTCATGAGTCCGGGCGCTCAATGTTACGTGTGATGCTAGCAGCCGGATCAGTACAGCGGAAAATCCCTCGGCCACGACTCGAGCGCCTGCTTGACGGCGTTGACGAAGCCGACGGCGTAGCCGCCGTCCATGAGCCGGTGGTCGAACGAGAACGAGAGATTCATCATGCTTCGGACCACAATCGCATCCTCACCGTCGCGCTCGACCACCACCGGCCGTTTGACGATCGCGGCCGCCGCCAGCAGGGCGCCTTGCGGGTAGTTGATGATCGAGACGCCGCCGGTCGATCCCAACGCTCCGGTGTTGTTGACGGTGAAGGTACCGCCCTGCATGTCCTCGACTTTCAGCTTCTTGTCACGGGCGCGAGCCGCCAGGTCGCTGATCGCCTTCGAGAGGCCGGCGAGGCTGAGGTTGTCGGCGCCGTGGATGACCGGAGTAATCAGCCCGTCAGGCGCGTCTACCGCGACGTTGATATTCGCATGATGCTTGAGGATGATATTGTCGCCGGCCCACTCCGCGTTGACCATCGGGAATCGCTTCAGCGCGCCCACGGTCGCCTTGATCACAAACGCGACATAGGAAAGCGGCACGCCTTCGCGCTTTCGGAACTCGTCCTTCCGCGCCTCGCGATAGCGCACCACGTTTGTCATGTCGACCTCGGCGTTGGTCGTGGCATGCGGTATGGTCGAGACGCTCTGGACCATGCGGTCGGCGATCATCTTGCGCAGCGGCGATACAGGGATCAGCTCTTCCCGTGGCCCCGCGGCGCGTGCCGCCACCGGTACGGGGGCCGGCTGCTGGACGGGCGCCGGTGGACGCGCCACAATCGGCGGCGTGGCCGGCCGCTCGATGGTCTCGGTTGCGACCGGTGCGGCGGCCGGCTCTGCCACGGCGGGAGATACCTGCACCCGCTGACGCTGCTCGACGTAGGAGAGAATGTCGTGCTTGCTCACCCTGCCGCCGATACCGGTGCCCGGCACCTCGGAAAGGTTGATATCGTACTGCTCGGCGAGCCGGCGTACCAGCGGAGACGAGCGTACGCGCTCGCCGCGGGCCGCGCTCCGGTCCCCTGATCCGGTTGCAACCGCGGTGGCGGCCCCACCGGTGTGCGCCGACGCGCTGGACTGTGGTTGCTGCCCATTGCCCACGCCTCCCGCGCCGACGGTGAAGGCCGAGGCGTCTGACGAACCGGCGCCCTGGGTGCTCCCGCCATCGCCGATCACCGCGATCTCCTGTCCGACGGCGACGGTGGCGCCTTCCGGTTGGGTTATCTTCTCCAGCACCCCGGCCACCGGAGACGGAATCTCGGCATTGACCTTATCGGTAATGACCTCGACGATCGGTTCGTCCTTCTCGATGCGATCGCCTTCGTTCTTCAGCCACTTGCCGATGATGCCCTCGGCCACGGACTCGCCGAGCTGGGGCATGACGATGGTCGTAGGCATCGCGTACTCCTCTCAGGTGCTCAATACGCCGCGAGCCGCCTGGCGGCATCGGCGATCTTCTCGGCGTTCGGCAGGAATGCCCGTTCCAGCGGCGGACTGAACGGAACCGGTGTATCGGGCGCTGTGACACGCACGATCGGACCGTCCAGCAGGTCGAACGCATCCTCCGCCAGGATAGCCGCCACCTCGGCGCCGACGCCGAGGGTCTTCGTATCTTCGTGAACGATCAACGCCTTGCTCGTCTTCTCGATCGATCGCAGAATTGCTTCCCGGTCGAGGGGAAGCAGCGTGCGCAGATCCACGATCTCGGCCGATACACCTTCGCCGGCGAGTACGTCGGCCGCCTCCGTCGCCTGCTCGACCATCCAGCCGTAGGTATAGATCGTGAGGTCCGTTCCCTCACGGACGACTCGTGCCTCGCCGATCGGCACGGTGTAGTCGCCGTCGGGGAGCTCGTCCTTGAGCCGGCGGTAGAGGAACTTATGCTCGAAGTACAGTACGGGATTATCGTCGCGTACCGCCGACTTGATCAGACCGTAGGCGTCGAGCACGGACGAGGGCGCCACGACTTTCAGCCCGGGCACGTGGACGAACCAGGCCTCCGGATTCTGCGAGTGGAACGGACCGCCATGCACGCCCCCGCCGGACGGGCCCCGAATCACGATCGGCACCTTCATCCGGTTGCGGTAGTACAGCTTGGCCGCCATGTTGACGATCTGGTCGAAACCGCAGACGATGAAGTCCATGAACTGCATCTCGGCGATGGGCCGCTGACCGAGTAACGCCGAGCCGACGGCGGCGCCCACAATCGCCGCCTCGGAGAGCGGTGTGTCGATGACTCGCATCGGTCCGAACTCGTCGATCAGACCGGCCGTCACCTTGAAGGCGCCGCCGAACGCGCCGACATCCTCGCCCATGATGTAGACCCGCTCATCACGGCGCATCTCATCGCGCATGCCCACTTTGATCGCTTCCAGATAGGTCGCTTCAGCCATGCGCGACTCGCACCTCCGACCCGACAACCACCACTCGCTGCGCCATCACAGTCTACATAGACCCATGCTGGCCCGTCTCAGGCCATCGGCTCTCGCACGTCGATTCCATCGAATCCGCGAAAGCCGCGGTCGCGGGAGGACTCCGGGATGGGTCACGAGCCGGAGTTAGCCGATGCTCACCGGCCAGAACGGATACATCAGCTCTGGCCCTGAAGCGTGCCCTGATCTCCCTCCGCCAATGCTCTGGCCAGGAGCCCAGACGCAACCGCCCCCATGCTCTTGGGCTCAAGCGCGCTCCCTCGGCGGAGCTCTCTCAGCACTGCAGGATCGAGATCCAGGGTCGTTTTGATCATGATGGGTGATGATAATTCAGGTCGGTCAGATCGGAAGACTTCACGTAGCGGAATGTCAGCCGCAATCACCCAAAAGGGCTACGCCGGCGTCAAGAGCCCCGCAATCGAGTTTGCACCAGCTCGGCCAGCCCTTCCACGAAGTCGGGGTCGGCATTGAGTGAGTCGGTGCGCTTGAGTGTGATGCCACGCTCGCGTGCCGCCGCCTGAGCCTCGTGGTCGATGTCGTAAAGGATCTCGAGATGGTCAGACACAAAGCCGATCGGCGCGACGAGAATGTGACGCACTCCCTCATCGGCCAGCTCTTGCACCGTTTCCACCAGATCCGGGCCGAGCCAGGGGTCGGCGGTCCGGCCGGCACTCTGGTAGGAAAAGGTCCAGCGTTCCAGCCCGAGCATTTCGGCGAGCGCTTCGCTTGTCTCCCGCAGCTGCCGCGGATACGGATCGCCGGCGGCGACGATTCTCTCGGGCAGGCTGTGCGCGGTAAAGATTACCGTCACCTCCGAGCCACAGAGAAAGTCGGCAAGGCGGGTCCGGACACGATCGGCCACCGCGCGGAGGTAGGGAGGGTGTAGGTGCCAGCTGTCGATCCGCTCGATTGCGATCGGCGTCCCATGCATCTCCCGTGCCTGGTCCACGTACCGGTAGTAGCCGGCGATGCTCGTCTCGGAGTAGTGAGGAGCGAGAACCAGACCGACGGCCCGCTGAATACCCTCGTCCCCCATCCTGCCAACTGCCTCCGCGATGTAGGGATGCCAGTGCTTCATGCCGAGGATCACGCGGAAGCGTTGCTCCCCGTCGGCGTTCAGGCGCTCTTCCAGTGCTGAGCGCGTGGCCTCCGAGATGGCCGCCAGCGGAGTCCTGCCGCCCACCTGCCGGTACCGCTCCTTGAGCTCCTCCAGCAGCTCCGGCGACGGCGCGCGGCCGCCGCGGATGTGCGTGTAGTAAGGTTCTACATCCTCGATGGTGTCCGGACTGCCGTAGGCCATCAGCAGGACACCAATCGTGTCACCGTTTCTCATTCACACCCCACCGAGTGTACAGGGCGCGCGATGGATGCTTTGATCCGCAGGGCGCATACGGAGCGGCCGGTACTACGGGTCGGGCGTCCCTGACAGGAACGAGCAGGCGTTAAGGATCGCGTCGAGCAGGCCATCGATCGTGGGAAGTCGCGCCACTGCTGCTGGGACCAGCCCCACCGCGCGTAGCGCATCCGCGGTGGTCGGGCCGATGCAGACCAGCCTGGCCACCTGTAGAGGCGCCGGATCTTCTCCGAGGATCTCGACGACGTTGTGCACGGCGGACGGACTGGCGAACGTGACGACCTCGACCTGGCCCGCCCGCAGCTGCTCCAGGACCTGAGTGTCGGTATGGATCGGCGGCACGGTGCGGTAGGCGGTCACGGTATCGACGGCTGCTCCCGACGCCGACAGTCGTGCCGGCAGTGTAGCCCGGGACAGATCGCTAACGGGAATGAGCACGCGCTTCCCGTTCATGCCTTCGGCCAGCAGGACGGCGGCGAGGCCGTCCGCGGTTGGGACCGGAGAGACAAGCGACTCGGAGCCACACCGCTCGCGCAGGGACCGCGCCGTCGCCTCACCCACGGTGGCAACCCGTGGACCGGGAGGCAGCTTTGCCTCGAGGCCGGTCTGCGACATCCGCTCGAAGACCGCGATGACCGCGTGCCGGCTGGCAAAGACGATCCAGTCGTACGACTCGAGAGCCTGCAAGGCGGCGTCGAGCGGCGCGCAGTCCTCGGGAGGAGCGATCTGCACGGCCGGCAGGCTGAGCGCGGTTGCTCCCAGCTCGGCGAGACGCCGCAGCAGTGGCGCCGCGTCCTCGGGTGCCCGCGTCACGACGATCCGCACCCCCTGGAGCGGCTTATGGTGCTCGGGATGCGCGGGAGAAACCATGGACGAAGTCAACGAGGCGGGCGACCTGGTCGGGTGGAGTGGCCGGCGGCAAGCCGTGACCGGTGTTGAAGATGTGCCCGGGCCGGCCGGCCGCGCGATCGAGGACCGCTGCCGCCTCGCGGCGGACCACATCCCATGGCGCCTGGAGGACGAGCGGATCCAGGTTGCCCTGGATGGCCCGGTCAAAGCCGACGCGCTCCCACCCGGTATCGAGCGGAACACGCCAGTCGAGCCCGATTGCGCTCCCCCCTGCCTGGCGCATTGCCTCGAGGAGCCCGCCGGTTCCGGTGCCGAAGTGAACCGTCGGAACACCCGTCGCCTCGAGGGAACGAAAGATCGAGCGGGTGTACGGAAGCACGTAGCGATGGTAGTCGTCCAGCGACAGGGCGCCTACCCAGCTGTCGAACAGCTGGACGGCATGAACACCAGCCCGAATCTGGGCCAGCAAGTACGCTGACACGATGCCGGCCAGCCGCTCCATGAGCTCCGACCAGACGTCGGGCGCGCGGTACATCAGCAGCTTGGTGCGGGCGAAGTCGCGGGAGGAACGTCCTTCGACGAGGTAGCTGGCGAGCGTGAACGGCGCCCCGGCGAAGCCGATCAACGGGAGACTGCCGCGCAGCTCACCCAGCGTGCAACGGATCCCCTCGAGGACATACGGTACATCCTGTACCGGCTCGAGGGGCCGCAGGCGATGCAGGTCGGCCGCATCGCGGATCGGTTGAGCGATCACCGGACCAATGTTTTCCACGATCTCGAGCTCGACGCCGACCCCGATCAACGGCAGCATGATGTCGGCGTAGAGAATGGCGGCGTCGACTCCGTACCGCCGCACCGGCTGCAGCGTGACCTCTGCGCAGAGCTCCGGCTGCCGGCAGATCTCCAGCAGGCTGCACCGTTCCTTGATCGCCCGATATTCCGGCAGCGCCCTGCCTGCCTGGCGCATGAACCATACCGGAGTCGCGTCGGCCGGCTCCAGGCGTAACGCACGCAGCAGCCGATCGCAGACGACTGCTGCCCGCCGGCCGGCTGCCGGCTCGTGCTCGACGGTCAACCCAGCTGGTCCAGCGCCTCGCGTAGGGGCCGGTGGACACAGGTGAAGATCGGTGTATCCGAAAGCGTGTAGAGCCGGCCGTCCGTCGACCGCAGCTCCATGACCAGGGACTGGAACTCTACCAGGTCCTCGGCCTCGTAGGCCACGACGAACTCCTGATCGTCGAGACCGAACGAATGCACCAGCACTTGCTTGATGTGCGCGTATTCGTGCCCGACCTTGATGTGCTCGTTCATCATGCCCTGGCGCGTCGCCTTGCTGAGCAGGTACCAGTCCTTCGTCTTGGTGAACGGATAGATGACGAGGTAGGTGCCGCGTTCCTGGGCGAATACTGCCTGCTCCTGCGGCGTCTGCCGCTTTGTGTAGGTCGAGAGGCGCACCGTCCCGAGGTAGGCGTGCGAAATCTCCAGATACTTCCCGAGGGCGGTCTTCTGCAAGCGCGCGGCATCAGCCTGGAGCTCGGCGACGCTGGGGCCGATTCGCCAGAGCAAGAGATCGGTGCCGGCTTTGAGCCCCGTGAGGTTATAGGCGAACGTGGTGATCTCGGAGCCCTCAACGGCTTCGGCGATTTCGGTGGTGCGACACAGTCTGTGCTCGTCGGGCAAGCGCCGCCAGGCCGGGTCCAGACGGTAGAAGAGGAATTGAACGAAAGACGAATCCATGGAGTAGCAACCATCCTCGGGCACGGCTTGTTCCGCCCTCCCGACAATAGCACCTTGCGAGCGCCGGCCGGTCCGAGCCCTGCTTCGCTCGCGTGCTACCGTCCCGCAACGGGATCACGTCCCGGGTCGCTCAATGGCAATGAGATGGTGAACGTCGATCCCGTGCCCTCCTCGCTTTCCACCGAGATGAAGCCGCCGTGCGCGTCGACGATTTGCCGGGCAATAAAGAGCCCAAGTCCCAGACCGCCGTAGCTGTGGGCGGAGACCACACGCTCGAATCGGTCGAAAACGCGGGGGAGCTCGCCGGCGGGGATCCCGATGCCATGATCGGTAACGGCGACACAACCCGCACCGTCTTCTTCCCCGACCACGACCTCGATCGGCTTCCCGTCCCCGTACTTGATGGCATTCGACAGCAGATTGGTGATCACCTGGTCGAGGCGAAAGGCATCGCCATCGATGTGAGGATTCTGGTCCACCTCGAGCTGGATCGACGACCCCATCGCGTACGCCTCCATGCGGAAGCGCTCGACCACCTCCTGCACCAGCATCGCGAGTTCGAGCCGGCCCATCTCCAGCTCCAGCCGCCCCGACGCGATGCGGGAAACATCCAGCAGATCATTGATCAATCTTGCGAGGCGTTTGATCTGGCGCTCGGTGCCCTCCAGCACGCTGTCGATGCGCTCCGGGTTGAGCGTCTGTGCGCCATGCTGCCGGCGCAAGCGGTCGAGGAGCTGGATCTGCAGCTGCAGAGACGTGAGGGGCGTCTTTAGCTCGTGCGAGGCAATCGAGAGGAATTCCTCACGCAGCCGGAGCGCGTCTTGCGCCTCCTTATACAGACGCGCATTGTCCACCGCGACGGCCGCTCGATGTGCCAGATCTTCGCCCAGTTCCAGATCGTGTTCGCCGAAGTGCCGCCCGGATTCAGCGGAAACCAGCGAGATCGCACCGAGTACCCGGTCTCGGGCAACCAGCGGCACGATGAGAAACGAGATCAGCCCCAGCCCGCGCAGGATCTTGAGGTGATTCTCGTCGCGGGCAGTTCGGGCCAGCATCTCGTCGGTGATCTCCGAGACAAGATAGGGCCGTCCGGAGCCGATGACATCCCAGGCGTTCTGGTTCGGCGAGCGCTGCGGCGGGTACCGCTCCTCCAGCTCTCGCGCCAGCACCTCCTTCTCCGGGTCGGGATGCGTCAGCGCGATCCGACGGTACCCACCTCCGTCGTCGACGATGTCGATTGTGCACCAATCGCCGAGGTACGGCACGGCGATGCGGGCGACGTTGGCGAGTGTGGTTTCATAGTCGAGCGAGCCCGAGAGGATCTCGCTGGCCCGCGCCAGGAAGGAAAGGCGCTCCTGGGCCGATTCGGCACGAGCCCGGGCCTCGCGCTCCGCTGCCAGCAATCTGTCTCGCTCGCGCTCGGTCCGCTTCTGCTCGGTTATGTCCCGAGCAATAGTCGAGGCGCCGACGATGACACCGCGCTCGTCGCGAATCGGCGAAATGCTGAGCCAGACGTCGACGCGTCTGCCGTCCTTGCAGACTCGAACGGTTTCCAGCTGGTCGATGATCTCTCCCCGCCGCAGGCGGGCCATGATGTCGGGAAGCTCGTCCGGCCGTTCAGGAGGCGCCAGCAGGGCGATCGACCGGCCGATGACCTCCTCCGCCCGGTACCCATACAGTCGCTCGGCCCCCGGATTCCAGTTTGTGATCGTCGAGTCGAGATCTTTGCCGATGATGGCATCGTCCGACGACTCGACGATTGACGCCAGCCGGCGCTGCGCCATCTCTGCCCGGCGACGCTCTGTGACGTCTTGAAAGACATTGATGACGAGGCGGACATTGCCTAGCTCGTCTCGAACCGGACTGGCCTTGACCACCGACCAGTGGTCTTCACCGCCGTCCGACGGTCGAAACCGGATGAGCGTTTCGGGAGTATCCTCGCCGTGCAGCACGCGACGTCCCGGCAACTGCTCGTAGGGCAGCGGCTGGGCGTCCTCGTCGAACAGCTGGAAGCGCCGCGCCATCTCATCCGGGCTGGCCGCGAGCAAGTCCGCGACGCTCGCGAATCCGACCAGCCGCGCTGCCGCGGCATTCGCGTACACTACTCGTCCATCGGGCGCCTGCGCGGTGATCCCATCGTCGACACTCTCCAGGATGATCTCGAGCTGGTCGCGCGACCGCTTTAGCTCGTCCTCGATTTGCTTGCGGGCAGTCATATCACGGGCGACGCCTATCGCCCCCGTGACCAACCCGTTGTCGACTCGGGGGATGCACCGGAATTCGCCGGTCAGATAGCCTCCGGCGCGCGAACGGATCCTGAGCTCTTGCGGCGGTGGAATCTCGCCCCGCAGAGATTGGGCGAATACTCCAACTGCGACACTGAGATCTTCGGGATGGATGAGCTCGGAGAATGACCGGCCGATCCAGCCGTCTACCGACCACCCACTGATCTCTTCGAAGGCGGGGCTCAAATCGGTGAAGCAGCCGTTTCGGTCGAGGGTGTAGATCACATCGGGCGCGAGCTCGACGAGCGTGCGATAGTAGTCCTCACCCTGCAGCAACGTCATGCCTGCTGCTCCCCTTCTTCGACCTTTTCCTGGTTGCTGTCATTGTAGCTCTGAGAAACAGGTCACAGGGCCGCCCAGATTGGCCCGCCGAGCCGGCCGGCCCTAGAATGGAGCCATCCTACCGAGGCGGGAAATGAGCTGGCCCCACATCCTCTCCTTCTCGCGCGTCGTCGCAGGGCCAGTGGTGGCGGCGCTCATTTTGATGTGGCCGGGTAACGGCGACCTGGTCGCGGCTCTGGTATTCGGCGGGGCCTCGCTGACCGACCTCGTCGACGGGAAGCTGGCCCGAAAGTCGCTGCGGGTATCGGCGCTTGGCGTCTTTCTCGATACCACGGCCGACAAGATTCTCGTCAGCATCACCCTGGTCGCGATGGCCATCGCCGAGCTGGCGCCCGCCTGGATGGTCCTTGTCATCATTGGCCGCGAATTCCTGGTTTCCGGC
Source organism: Chloroflexota bacterium (assembly GCA_035295425.1). Taxonomy (GTDB): domain Bacteria; phylum Chloroflexota; class UBA5177; order UBA5177; family UBA5177; genus DATGJB01. The sequence continues at coordinate 40,665 of DATGJB010000038.1, forward strand.
CTACGCAGCTATGCCGCCTCGTGTGGGCGCATCATCTCCGCTCACATCTGGGGCAAGGGGAAGGCGGCACTGACGATGGTGGCGGCAAGCTGCGTTCTGGTTGCCGCCGCCGGCCGGGACGGAAGGTGGATTGGCGGCATGATGTCCCACCAGCACTGGGACCAGCTGCTTACCGGAGCCATCTGGCTGCTCGGCGTGGCCACGGTCCTCACCATCGTCTCCGGCGCGCGCTACGTGGTCGATGCACTTCCCCTTCTCCGCGGAACTCCCGATGTCGGAAGCGATCCAATACCGCGTGCCTCCGGGGACCGCGTCCGCTGAGGACGGATGTGCAGCCGGCAGCAGTGGCCTGTCTCGCCTTCCTGGTCGGATCGATTCCCACCGGAGTCATCATCACGCGTCTCGTGCGCGGCAGCGACATCCGTCAGGTCGGCAGTGGAAACATCGGCGCATCTAACGTCGCGCGCGCCGCGGGCATCAAGATCGGCGCTCTCGTGGCGGTGCTGGATATCGTCAAAGGCGCCGCGCCGGTCGTTTTCGGTCGCGGCCTCGGGCTCGATCACCGCGCCCTCGCGATTGTCGGTCTCGCCGCGGTACTGGGCCACGACTTCTCAATATTTCTCCGCTTCCGGGGCGGCAAGGGGGTGGCGACCACGCTCGGCGTCTTGCTGGCCCTGACACCCGTTCCGGCGCTAATCGCGGTCGCCGTCTGGGTCGTGGTCATGACCCTCTCCCGCTACAGCTCGCTCGCCTCGCTCGCGGCGCTTGCCGTCTTGCCGGCGCTCGTCGCGCTGGCACACCAGCCGGCTGAGTACGTCGTACTGGCCGTGGTGCTGGCGCTCCTCGGTATCGCCAAGCACTGGGAGAACATTATCCGGCTCAGGCACGGCACCGAGCGTCGCTTCGGCACACGCGGCGCGACCGGTGGCTGACTGTGCCGTAGCGGTGTATGGCGCGGGCGCGGTCGGAGGCTATCTGGCGGCCCGGCTCCTGCTCGGCTCGAATCCGCCCAGAGTAACGTTGATTGGCCGCCCCGCGCTCCAGGAGGCAGTCG
>DATGJB010000039.1:0-3479 GCA_035295425.1 Chloroflexota bacterium
GTCGATGTGAAGGGAGCATGCACGACCATCTCCAGGCAGAGTGCGGTGCGGTTAGGGAAGCGCCGCGGTGTGGGCGAGGCGGAGCCGATCCACCCGGTCGGAGGAGCTGAAGAGCCGGACCAGGAGGAGGCCGGTGATGAAGCCACCGACATGGGCCCAGTACGCCACCCCGCCCGCCGAGGTGGTGGTCGAGCCGAGTGCCGCGACCCCGTTCACCAGCTGGTACAGGAACCAGAAGCCGATGAACACCCAGGCGGGGATCCGGGCCGGGATGTAGAGGACCCCAAGCGAGAGCAGGCTGCCGATCTTGGCCGAGGGGTAGAGGACCAGGAAGCCGGCCAGAACCCCGGCGATGGCGCCGCTGGCGCCTAACCCCGGCACCGTCGAGTTGACGGCAGTGGCGATCTCCAGCACGCTGGCACCCAGCCCGCACAGCAGGTAGAAGCCGAGGTAGCGCAGGTGCCCCATGGAGCGCTCCACGTGGTTGCCAAAGACAAACAGGAAGAGCATGTTGCCCAGGATGTGTGCCCAGCCGGCATGCATGAACATCGAGCTGACCAGCGTCAGCCAGAAGGGATGGGGCGTGCCGGCATAGGCCGCACAGTGGTTGGTGTACTCACAGGGGACGAGCGAGAAGGAGAGGAAGAACTTGTTGAGCGCGCCGCTGGAGAGCGAGAGCTCATAGAAGAAGACCAGGAAGTTGACGACGATGATGCCGATGTTGGCAAGCGGCATGATCTCGGTGTCTTCGCCGGTCGTGTCCATTGCAGTGACTGGAATGGCCATGGTAGGTGTCCGTTTCCTGTACTAGTCGGTGGTCGGTGCCGCCAAGCGATCGGCGGAGGAGGGGGGACGGGTGGCTCGCCCGCACCCCCTCCTCACACCTGGCTCGGCTAGCTCCTGTCGTCAGTCGTGGCTTCCGGGAACACGACGTACGCCGGTTCCAGATGCTGAAGCTGCTGGAGGTCCGCCCGCGACGTGACGAGGTACACCTCATGCGTGTCGCGGTCCACGTCCTCGACCACGGTGACCGGCACCATCAGATCGTGTTTGTCGGACAGGATACCCTTCTCCACCAGCATCCAGCCGGTGACCGGATCGTACTTCTTGATGACGCCAAGGTCGGTCAGCTCGGAGGTGAAGACGTGGTCTCCGATGGCGATGCGCCTCTTTAACTGATCGATCCTGACGCGCTCCACGACGAGGGGGGTCCCGGTGAAGCCGCTCGGCTCAGTGGTGGTGGCCACCTCTCGCCCACTCTCGTCCTCGACGAAGGTGGCGCGGGGCGGCGGGCTCGCGTAGTCGCGCAGCAGATCGTCCCGAGTGACCGCGAGGTACAGCTCGCCCGGATCGATGTTGGTGATGAGGCGAAACGGAACGTAGAGATCCTGGTCGGAGAACGGCCGCTCTCGGTCGATGAACGGGGCCGGCTCGATCACGAAGTACCCCGTGTCGTGATAGACCAGGTCGACCGAGCCGACTCGCTTTCCCTCAAAGTCGTAGACCGTCTGTCCTGGGGCGATGGTGTTGCGAATGTCTTCGGTGATGATCCCGTCGATGTTGGCCATTAGTGACATCCTTTCCAGATTCGTGGTTGGTGAATGGTCTTTACCGGAGCTTGACCGCCCGGCGAGTCGGTTACGAGTGCCCGGACGAGGGTTGCAGCGCTGAGTTGACGTGCTTCCCAATGCCGTTCAACCGGTAGGCCACCATGAGGCGAGTGATCCCGTCGAGAATGGCGTAGAGGCCGATGATCCAGATGATGGCCAGGGCTCCGGATCGTGGGTAGAGCGCGACCAGCGTGCCGAAGGCGACCGAGAGGGCGCCGGAGAGACCGAGCATCCAGTCACCGTCGAGCTCGCCGGCAAGCTCGATGGCCGCGACCACCTCGAAGATGCCGGTGAAGACGGCCCAGAAGGCGATCAGGTAGACCAGGGTGAGTGCTGTCCAGTGCGGCCACAGGAAAGTGGCCGCTCCGACCGCGATCCCACCCAGACCGCCGATGACGTAGGGCACCCAGTTGGTCTGGCGCTCGGCCAGCAGATTCAGGCCGGTTGCCAGGGTAAAGCCCCCGATGACGAAGGCGAAGGCGCCGAAGAGCGCCAGCAGCGCCACGAAGGTCAGGTTCGGCCAGCCCAGCGCGATGACGCCGAAGGCGATAGCGGCCACGCCGCTCAGGGCGAGGAGACGAGTATTGCGGACGAGAGCTTGGACCATGAGGAAACTCCTTTGTGTTAGTCAGTCGTCGACGTTGATCTTCGGGACCGGGTCGATCAGGGAGGAGCTCTGGTGACCTGCAGCGACTCCAGAGCGCTCAGGATGCCGTGGATACCGGGGTTGAGATTGGTGGGATAGCTGCGGCTCCAGCGAATCATCCCGTCACTATCGAGCACGAACAGCGCGCGGCCGCTGCGTCCCGCCTCGTCGCAATACACGTGGTATGCGCGGGACACCTCTCCTTTGGGCTCGAAATCCGAGAGGAGTGGGAAGCTGAGACGCAGCGCTTTGCCGAACTCCGCGTGGCTCCAGACACTGTCGACCGAGATGGCGATCAGAACAGCGTCGAGGCGCCGGAGATCGGGCAGATGTTCCTGGTAGAGACAGAGTTCCTCCGAGGAAACCGGGTCCCAATCACCGGGATAAAACACCAGGACGGTGGAGCGCCCCCTGACGTCCCGCAAGGCGAAGCTCGCGTTGGTCGTCCGGGGAAGCGTGAAGTCCGGCGCCTGGCTGCCTGCCAGCGGCGACGAGATGTTCTGATTCATGCCGCCAGCGTACGTTTCCCGCCGCCGCTCGACACCGCACAAACCGCCAATCGTGGCGTTTGGGGCGCCTCTCCGTTCCGCTAGTGCGCGCAGAGCGTCGCTGCCGACGCAGCGAGATCACGTTGCGCCAGCGTTCGAAGGTGGGCATGCACGGAGCCGCGGGCTCGGTCGACGAGACCACCAGGTTCTGGAGAGGACCGGCCTCGCCGGCAGGCGCATTCTCGAAGCGCGGCGTTGTATGGCATCCAGAGAGCGGCCCGGCGCTTGAGGGAGTCGAGCCCTATAAAGGAGACGCGCAAGGAGGCGGACCGCGCACCCGAGCCCTGGAGCCACCGACTTCGGCAAGGGGAAACGGCATGTTACGTCGCTGCCGCCCCAACTCCGGGCGGCGGCGTGCGTCGCCTCAACCCTCTCGAGGTGGGCCGGCCGCGCGCGCATCTCACCGCCGCGTGGGAATCGGTCGCTGCCAAAGCGCTAGGCCCGCTACAGGAGGAGACACTGGCCAGATAGCGAGGTGGGTAAACAGGATTGCCGGCCGAATTTAGCGCGACGGAGGGTGTGGCGAGAGCGTTACCGGCTTACGCTCAGAACTGAAGAAACCACCAGCCCGATCGGTCGTCGCCGGTGGGGCGGTGGACAAAGACCGATAGCACAAGGAGAAAGAACGTGAACGCAATCAATGACACCCTCAAACGCAGCTCGCGGATGCTCGCC
>DATGJB010000040.1:0-4916 GCA_035295425.1 Chloroflexota bacterium
TCGGGCGCCCTGACCCAGAACATCTCAGGTGTCGGCAACACCGCAACAGGTTACAGCGCGCTCACAGCAAACACCGGCGGCTCCTACAACTCCGCGACGGGCTACAACGCGCTGGTATCGATCGGAGGCAGCTTGAACACTGCCGACGGGGCAAACGCGCTCGAGGGCGCAGGCTGCGGGACGTGCAATGCCATGTACAACACCGCCACGGGGTACGCGGCGCTACAAAACAACGATACCGGCGCCAGCGATACAGCCGATGGCATCAATGCCCTGATCTTGAACACCAGCGGCAGCTCAAACACAGCGGATGGGGCAAACGCCCTCTACAACAACAAGACAGGGTCGTACAACGCTGCCAGCGGCTACGGTGCCCTCGGCGGGAACAACTGCCATACCTGCAGTGGCTCGAACAATACGTCAGGGGGCTACGATAGCTTCTACAACATCGACACCGGGTCGAACGATACCGCGTTTGGCTACGAGGCCGGGGGCACACCGAACGGCTCCAACGCCACGACCAGCGGATCCAACGACACGTTTCTCGGCTACCTGGCTGGTCCGAGCACCTCGACCCAGCTGACCAACGCCACGGCCATTGGCGCCAATGCCCTGGTGAATGAGAGCAATGCCCTGGTGCTGGGAGGGACCGGAGGAAACGCGGTGAACGTCGGCATCGGCACGCAGACTCCGCTGAGCCTGCTCCAGGTGGGTGTGCCGGCTAGCAATTACTCCAGCCCTAACTACCTTCAGATTCCCTACATCGAATCCGCGGCGACTCCGCCGTCCGGTGATTGCACCCTCTCGACCCTCGGCCGGCTAGTCCTGCGGGGGACGACACAGACGAACGCCAAGTTGTACGGGTGTGTGTACACCGGCTCAGCCGCTGTGTGGAGGATCGTGTAGCACCCGAATCCGGGCAACCCGCACCGCCCCCTGCTGGTGAGAGCAGGGGGCGGCTTTGTCTCACGTGCCCGGCGACAGCAGGAGCTGGAGGGGATCAAAGGCAGATCGGTCGCTGTCGCGCGTCAGTCCTGGCCCCGTGTAGCCCCAAGTCCCGTGCCGGCCATGCGGTTGCCAAACAAGGGTCCTCCGGGCTCGCACGAGACGTCTGCTGGACACCATTGGTTTCCAGCTACTGAGCGACGCGGGCCGTACCCTCGCTGGCTTCGTCATCGGCTGGAAGGCTACAATATGGTCATGGACACCATCCATGGACACCAGGAATGCAGTATCCCGGCAGGAGAATTCAAGCAACGGTGCCTGGCACTGCTCGATCGGGTCGCCACGACCGGCGTGCCCATCGTGGTGACCAAACGCGGCCGCCCGGTGGCCCGCGTGGTGCCTGTTGAGCGAACGAAGGGAACGCTGGTGGGAAGTCTGAAGGTCCTGACTCAGGATGACGAGGAGCTGTACTCCACTGGCGACTCCTGGGAGGCCGAGCAGGCGCCGTGATTCTTCTCGATACGCACGTGCTCATCTGGTGGATCGATGGTGGTGAGCGCCTCTCAGCGCCTGCCATGTCGGCGATTGAGGAAGATGGTCCGGTGCTGGTCAGCCCCGTCTCATTCTGGGAGTTGGCGGTTCTGGTTGAGCGTGGACGGGTGGCGGTTGATCGTGACCTGGCACACTGGTGCCGTGATCTTCTCACATCCGGAACGGCACAGGTGGCGGCGTTGACGCCACTCGCCGCCATCTCGGCCGACCGGCTGCCGGAGTTCCACGGTGACCCGGCCGATCGATTCATCTACGCGACCGCGCGCGAGCTGGGTGCGGCGCTGGTGAGCAAAGACGCGAAGATGAGAGAGTACGCGCGCCGGCGCGGCACCGTCGAGGTCATCTGGTAGGCGGGATACTCTCCTTCGCCGGCCCTGCGGTACGTCTGCATTGCGACCGTCGCTGGCAAGCTGTAGCCGGATACAGTGGCGCACCTGGAGGGCCTCGAGCGCCCGACACCCGGCTCCGAGCTCTGGAGCCCTATTCCTGAACGATGCTGGGAGAAGGCAGGACTCCGGCCATCTTCTCGCCAGGTGTGCAGACGCGCGACTCGCAGAACCGGCACACCGTCTGGACACTCGCCCCCCGGCTCTTACACTATGGGGACCATGGACAATGTGAAGACGGCCGGCTGGAATGCAACCTGGGCGGGTCGCGGCCAGCCATGGCGTACGGAGCCGGAGATCGGGGAGGAGCGCCAGGCCGAGCTGGCGGCGCGACTTGCCGCGCCGGCGGACGCCGTGCTTGGCAGCTTCCCCTTTCGTGGCATCCGTCTGGAGCGGGCGGACGTCGAGTGGCTGCTGGCGGCGCACGAGGATGGCCGCGGGCCGGTGGACCCGGACGATGAGAGCCAGAGAGAGCGGGTCGGGCTCGATCTCCGCGGCGCCGACCTGAGCCACATCGACCTCTCCGGCCTGCCGCTGGCGCGAACGGCATGCGACCCGGCGCGCCCCGGCATGTGGGACCTGACGCAGGGGCAACGCCGCGCCGCGGCTCTCAACTTGCGCGGCGCGCACCTTGTCGAGACGCACCTGGAGGGCGCCTGCCTCGATTACGCAGACATGGCGCGTGCCGACATGCGCGGCTGCCGGCTGGAAGATGCGAGCCTCTGGGGTGTCAGCTTGCGGGAGGCGAACTGCGACGGCGCACACTTTGAGCGGGCCGACCTGTGGAATGCCCATCTGGAGGGAGCGTTCCTCTATCGCGTCCACTTGCAGGGCGCCATGCTGCACGAGGCGTATCTGGCTGGGGCGCACGTCACCGACCTCTACCCCACCGACGAAGAGGGGGTGGGGCCGATGCTCGCCGATATCCACTGGGAGGGCGTCAACCTTTCGGTCGTCAACTGGTCGGTGATTCGCGAGCTGGGGGACGACCGCCGGGCGCTTGAGCCCGAGCGATACGGGCAGACGTTCGACCGGAGCATGCGGATCCGCATGCTCAAATCGGCGGCACGCGCCAACCAGCAGCTGGCGCTGGCGCTGCAAGCGCAGGGGATGACGGACGACGCCGCGAGGTTCTTCTACCGGTCCAAAGTGCTGGAGCGCAAGCTGCTCGCGCTGAAGGGGAGGCGTCAGACCGCGCCGTATCTCTTCTCCCTCCTGCTGGAGGCGTTGACCGGGTACGGGTACCGCATGGGGCGCATGATCGTCGCCTACGCGGCGCTCATCGCGCTGTTCGCCACCCTCTACTACGGGCTGAACCAGGGAAGCGCTGCCCACTTTGGAGTGCGCGAAGCGGTTGTATTGAGCGTCACCGCATTTCACGGCCGGGTCTTCGCCACGCCGTTCACGGCCTCCAGCCCGCAGAGCCTCATCACGGCGGCAGAGGCGATCACCGGCTTTCTGTTTGAGGGGCTGTTCATCGCCATGCTCTCCCAGCGCGTCTTCGGACGCTGAAGCCAGCAAGGGGATGGTCCGCGCACAGACGGCGCCGGCCCTGGCCGCGGCTCCTGGGATACATTGCATCTCCGGATAGCAGAGGCCCGGCCGTTCCATCCTGGACAGTTACACCCGTGGTCCCACACTCAACAGGCACTCATCGCCGCTGGGCGTCTCGGCGGCCCCTGTAGAGGTGGGCACGAGCATCCTCTGCGGCTCCCTGTCGCTGCCTACCCGCACCTCGCCGAGTACATCAGTGAGCACGCCATGGAGCCCGGTTACAGCTATGGAGACGAGTTCGAGTTCGGGCTCTCTGAACCTCGACGGCTTCGCGCGAGGTCGGCATGCCGGGTGATGCTGATTGGCGTTGATGCTGCGCGGTCCGCCGATTGACGAGCGCTCATCGGACCCCTTTCACGCGCCAGATTGCAAACGCCCCCATAACTGCACAGACCCCGGCGACGGCGTACAGGACGCTGTATCCGCCGCTGCCGATCGCCAAAATGGCCGGCGCAATCGCCGGTGCGATCGAGAAAGGAAGGGCGCCGGCGATATTGAACACGCCGAGATCCTTGGCGTTGTGGTCCTGGCGGGGAAGGACGTCGACCACAAGCGCGAAATCGACGGCCACGTAGACGCCGAAGCCGAGCCCGCTTATCGCCATGCCGACGAGGAACCCGTTAAAGGTGGTAGCAATGGCAACCACGAACATCGCAATGCCGTACACGATGGATGCGGCGAAGACGAAGCCCTTCCGCCGCCCGGTGCGGTCAGAGAGCCTGCCCCCGATGAGCGAGGCGGCAATCACGACCACCGACTGGACGAGGGTGCCCAGGAAGATCTGCTGGGGAACATCGGCCCTGGCGCTTCCGATCTTGTCGATCAAGTAGAAGGCCTGGTAGGTCACCAGAAAGGCGTAGGCGACGAGGAACATGAAGCGGCTGCCGAACGCCCAGGCGAAGTCAGGGCTCGTCCTCGGTCTCACGTAGAAGGTACCGGCAAACTCCCGGAGCGACCACCGCGGCCGGTCGGCCCTGGCGAGATGACGATCCTTCAGAACGATCGCGAAGAGCAGAATGAAGAACCCTCCAATCCCGCACGGGACGAAGAAGGTGGCGAGCTCGTTGCCTGCGAAGAGTTTCACCAGTAGCGTGCCGCTCACGGCGGCGACTGGAAGGCACACTCCCAGGACACCAGAAATCATTCCTCGCTGAGCGGGTCCGACCTGATCTGGCAGGACTGCCACCTGAGCAGCAAGCAGTGCGTTGAAGAACAACTGAGTGAGGCACCACCCGACAAGGACTACGGGAATGTTGGGTGCCACTGCGACAACCAGGATGCCAACGCAACCGCCGGCGAGGCCGATGACCATCCATGGGCGACGCATCCCCAACCTGGACGTGGTGCGGTCGCTCATCCTCCCGAAGAACGGATTGCCAACCATGGCCACCAGGGCGCCGATGCCGGCGACGAGCGCCAGGCTGGCGGGCGCCCGTTCGATCCCCACAAGAGCGTTGATCTTCAACGGCAACGTCACCA
>DATGJB010000041.1:0-11393 GCA_035295425.1 Chloroflexota bacterium
CCTCCAGCGACACCCAGGAGCGCCACACGCTCCGGACGTCGCGGAAACCACCACCTGACCATCCCTGGCGACAGCGCTACACTACCCCGAAGTGACAGAGTCGCTGAGCGCTTACCGGTCAGAATCGCTGAGCGACAACAGTGGGAGACAACCCGGGTCGGGTGGCGTACATCCGGGCACGGGCACCGGGCTCGCGCCGGGCTCACTCCTCCCGCCAACTGTCAGGGACGGAACGGATTATCGCGCTGCGCCGCCATGCAATACCAGCCGGTTGCCCCGGTATGAAGCGCCGCGTAGTATGCATCGCCGTCTCCTGTCTGCTACCCGTCGTGCGACGCGGCCACGATACCGTTGCCGTCGGCATTGGGAGCCGAGCTCTGCGCAAGCTGGATGTCTTGAAGGTACGTCGCGGCGAGGGAGAGGTCGCCGGAGTACTTGCGCGCCTGAAGTGCCGCGGCAAGATGTCCGGTTCCCTCGAACCACACACCCGTGGTGTCCGCCGTGCTGAAGCTCACGCCCGCGAACGCGCCGTCCCTGGCGGCCAGATTCGTCGCGGCCCATCTGTGTGGAAATTCGGCCAAACTTACCCCATTTGCCGGTAAACGTCAAACAACGGTGACGATGTGGATCCGAGCCCGGACCGGCTCCATCCGATGACTGGGTATGCGGCCATGCCAGCTCACTCGCGGGCAGCGAGCGACCCGCAACACGCGCATTCGCGCACTTTACAACCCGCGCCGGCGGAGATTCATAGACCCTCAAGGGTGTGCTGGACACGATCGAGCCAGGTCAGCACGGCACGGGCACGCCCAATCCTCGCTTCTCTCATCAGCTCCATGAATGCGGTATCCTCCGGCGACTGCGCGGTCAGCGGCGTGCTCGCCAGGCGCTCGATGTACGCCTCGAAGGTCGAACGCTGGCGCTCGAGTAATCGGCGCGCGCGAGCCGGCTCGAAGGAGCGAGCGATGTAGAGCTTCAAGGGAAGCTCGATTCTGGTGTCTCGCGGGTGTGCCACCGGCTCGTCCAACCAGTGCAGGACGACGTCGCGACCGGCGCCGGTGAGCGCGAAGACGCGACGCAGCGGTCGCGCGCCGGCCTGCTGCTCCTCCCCCGCGATCAGACCGTCGCGTTCCAGCAGTGAGAGCAGCGCGTACAGGTGGCTGGCGCTGAGGTGAATGATGTCGCCAAGTGCGGAGCCCGCGTCGAAGCGGCGGGCCAGCTCGTACCCGTGGGCCGGACGCTCGAGTAGCAGCCCGAGAAGGGCGTAGCGCGCTGGCTCGGCGGCGCCGCGTTCGCGGCTCGCACGTCCGGGCCTCGGATTTGGGGATATACTCACGTCATGAGTACTCTCGTCGCGACGATTCGAGTGCCGCGAAGTCGGATGACGAGAACTCCGCACTCCAACTGTAGATGAGGCGCCCGCGACATCTCGATCCGAGCGCGGGGCCGCTGCTGGTCCTGGGCGGGCTGATCTTCTGTTTCCTCGCGCTGCCACTGGTCGGGCTCGTCCTCAACCTCTCCGGCTCCGACCTCGCGTCGACACTTCAAGACCCACAGACTCGGTCAGCCGTGACCATCTCGATCGTTACCGCTACCGTCTCAACCCTACTGGTGGCGGCCCTGGGTGTGCCGCTGGCCTACCTTCTGGCCCGCTTCAGATTCACCGGGCGCGCGGTTGTCAGCGTGTTCATCTACCTTCCGCTCGTGCTGCCGCCGGTAAGCGCCGGCATACTCCTGTTGATCCTTTACGGACCGTACGGCACGGTCGGCCAGCTGCTGGCGCCCCATGGGATCGAGCTTGTCGACACCGCATCCGGGATCGTGCTGGCGCAGTGCTTTGTCTCAGCCCCATTCGTGATCGTGGCGGCCCGCTCCACTTTCGAGCACATCGATCGCGAGTACGAAGAGGCCGCTTCAGTCATGGGGGCCGGTGTCTGGCAGGTTTTCTGGCACGTGGCGTTGCCGATGGCTCGCGGCGGCATCCTGGCCGGTGTGACGCTGGGCTGGATGCGCTCGCTCGGCGAGTTCGGCGCGACGGTCATCCTCGCCTATCATCCGTACTCGCTCCCGGTGTTGAACTACGTGGACCTCAACGGCACCGGTCTGAAGTCGGCACTCCCGCTGGCGCTCGTCGCTTTCGTGCTTGCCGCCGCGGTGCTTCTAGCCCTCGCCTTCCTGGAGCGTGTGGACTGGGGCTCGCAGCTCACCCGCCCCTGAGCCTGCCCGCGCCGAACCGGTCGCTCCCGGCAACGCCGCCCACACCCCTTATGCTGAACTACCAATGTCCGCCCTTCTGTGGATCGTCATCTTCGGTCTCCTGCTCGTGAACTTCGTGCAGGAGCTGCCGCACGTCCGCCATCACGAGCACCTCTCCACGGCCCTCTTCGGACTGGATCTCGTCGTCCTGGTGGTAGCCGTGGGGCTCCTGGTTCACGATTACTGGCGGGGGGCGGATTGAGGAAGGGAGCCGGCGCGCGCCGGCTCCCCCCGTGTAGTGTCTGCGCTTACGGCCCTGGAACCGTAACGCTGAAACAGTGACCGCCGTTGTCGTTCACCTCGAGTCCGTTGGCGGTGCTCGTAACAGTCTCGTAGTAGTAGGTGGCACCCGGCGTGATGCCGTTGTTGCCGACGGTTCCCGGCAGATCGTTTCCGGTCACCCACACCTGGTGCTCGATCGTCCCGGCGCCGGCATCCTGGGTCGCCGTCATCACCAGCGCGTTGCAGCTCGGACCGAACGCGACCCAGCCCTGCCCTGGTGACAGGCTGCGGAAGCTCACCTGGAATCCGGTTTGACCTGCCGCGTTCGAAACCTGCTGGAGCAGGCTCCATCCGCTGTTGATGAGGGCTTGCGTGGAGGCCGGGTCGAGCGTGGCCCCGCCGAACTCGACGCCCTCGAGCAGCGATTGCATCTGTCCCGCCAGCGCGTCGCGCTCCGCGCCCCAGGCAGCCAGCTGGTTCTCCAGAGACGTGTAGGTGGAGTCATTGGCCGAGCTGCCGCTGGCGAGCGCCGTGGTGGAAAGCCGCAGCGTGGACAGGCCGAACTGACCCACCGGCGCCTCGAGCTGCTTGTAGATGCGTGCCAGCGAGAGGACCAGACTGCTCTGGGCGGGCTGCGCCGTCAGATCCTCGTACAGTACCCGCCCATCATGGGTGTAGTCATCCTTGAGCCCGAGCAGCGCCATCATGGTGGGCCGGATGTCGGTGTGATCCGACCACGTGGCGTCGTCGACCCCCTTGTTCTGCACGCCGGGCCCGACCAGCCCCAGGAAGGTCGTGTTGATCTCCGGGGCGACGCCGCCATGGTTCCAGGCATGGCCCGGACTTTCTTCCACGCAGTTCGGATTGCAGTTGCCGCCGTACGACGCGAACCAGTAGTCGGGATTCGCGAACATGGTGAAAGTCGGCGTGCGCGCCGGATCGGCGTTGACCATGTGAAGCAGCTTCAGCTCGACCGGATCGGCCAGGTAGCGGGCAAGCTGGTCGGTGCGCCCGGTGATCGGATTGGCCGCCGTCATCTCGGCGGCCGCCCGCTCTGCGGCCCGCACGGTTGGGTCGGTTGGCCCCGGCTGCCCGCCAATGTAGACGTTGGGCGCCATGTCGTAGGTGTAGTCGAACGTCGGGGTGACACCCTGCTGTGCCAGGATGTCCTGCAGGTTGATCTGAAGCTCGCCGATCTTGCTGTAGGTGCAGGGCGTGGTGACGCCGTCGCACGACGCGTCCGGCGCGCCGCCGACAAAGTGGTCGCCCTCGTCGGCCGTGATGACGAACAGCGTGTTCTTCGGGGTGATGCCGTCGTTCTGCAGCCGTGTGAAGAACGTCCCAAAGGCGGCGTCGTACGACTTGAGCTGCGACTCGTACTCGGCCTGCCCCGGCCCCATCGCATTGCCGGTGGTCTGGCTGTCATGGGCATCGGCGATGTACGCGTAGGTGACCGGGACGCCGTGCTCCTGCATGGCCGCCACGTAGGACAACGATTGCGCCGCGGTGGGGTCGAACCCGGGGAAACCGGGAATGCCCGAGTCGGCGTTTTTGATCACATTGCCGTTGAGATCCACCATCGGCTGGCCCGAGTTGATGGCCGGGGCGACGTACTTCGCGCCGAACAGTGCACTGTATCCGGTGTATCCGCCTGGCTCGGAGGGAAGCGCATCCGGAGCGCCGCCGTTGGCCGCCGAGCACAGGGAGTCACCCTGCGCGCAGTGAACGGCAATCCCTTCGAAGTCGGCCACTGCCTGGTCGGGATTGGACTTCGCTTCCGCCGCCTGCGGTGAGCTCGGTCCGAACACGGTGTTGACGTCGCCGGTGGTGTTCTCGAATGCCATGTTCGCCATGGAGACGCTGCCGAAGTTACAGCCGGCGCGAGTGTACGGCACCCACGGGGCGGGCGTGTTGCCCCCGCCGGGGGAGATCATCTCGTAATTTGGATCGGTACTCGAGACCGGATCGGTCCAGTAGACAAACGAGCTCTTGTTGTGCGTCGTTCCGTCCGGCGCGTAGTACTCGAAACTGTTTCCGATCGGCACCCCCTGTCGGTCACCATACATCCCGGTGATCGATGTAAGAATGTCCACCGCCGTGTGCGAGATCAGCGGGGTATGCTCATGGCTGATGAGCGTCCCGTTGCTCTCGATGAAGTTGAGCAAATGCGGCATCTGCTCCAGATCGGACGGCACGTTCGGGTTATCTCGCGTGAAGTGCACGTTGTCGAACTGGATGTAGATGACGTGCTGTATCGCCCCATTTGCCGAGAGCTGGCAGCCGCTTCCCGCCGCCAGCGCCTTGCCGGGGCCCGTGGCCTGGCCGAGCGGGCCGGGCATGCCGTGACCGGCCGATGACATTGCCAGTACCAGTCCGGCGCCCAGCGCCAGCCTCGAGCTCAGCCGCCTCGTTCGTGGGTGCTCCATCCGCAGTCCTCCTTCACATCTCATCATGGGCGCACGGTGTTGCGGGAGTGTTACGGACGTGTTACGGGCCTCTTGCTGTGGCTCGGCTGCGTGCCGGGTGCGGTGCGGACAGCAGGTATCCGCCCCGGACCCACGCCGGCCGCCGGCGCGGGTTCGACACGCCTGACAGGATCGCCCTCTGCTGAGCCATTGCGCGCGCAGATCCGTGCCGAGGTAGTGAGCCGTCCCGTTCCATCTTAGAGGAACGTCAGTTCGGACGCACCGCGGGCGTGCACCAGTTGGCCAGCCCGTCGCCAGGCACCCACTGCCCGGACGCCGTATGATGGTGTGGTAAGGAGATACAGTGGGGCGGACGGTACCGTCTGCGCGCCGCGAGCACGTGGTCACGCAAGACGTAGGAGAGGAGATGGTCGTATACGACCGCGCGAGACATACTGCGCATTGTCTCAATCGGCCGGCGGCGATCGTCTGGCGGCACGCGAACGGTGTTCATACAGTCGAGCAGATTGCCCGCCTGGTGAATGGCGGGGAGCCGACGGTCTGGCTGGCCCTCGCGGCGCTGGAACGGGCCCACCTGCTCGATCAGGGCATCGACTCTGAGAGCACTGCGGCTGCGATGCCGGCCACGGAGAGCGACGAGCCAGCGCCCTCGGTCGTGTCGCTTAACGTCGCTACCCCAGACGCAATGCGGTCCGACCCGCTCTGAGCGGCGTGGCCGGCCGGGCCCAGACGGCTGCCAGCGATTACGGGCCCGCAGCAATTCGGTAACGCCTCCGCAACTATCCCTCGGTACGAACCGAAGGTAGGCGCCGCGCAATCCGCGCACTTACTTTACGATGACCTTCGCCACTGCTCAGCCGGTCCGGGGAATGCTCTGCTTCGGCTCCGGTCCCGGCTGCAGCGGCCCCGTCGAGGTCGCAACTCAGGACCAGGGCGCGGGCACGACCAACCACACGATCGCCGTCCAGGGCAACGACATGCCGGGCACGGCCGGCAACAACGGCATCATCCCAGGCCTGACCTACTGGTACGAAACCATGACTTCCAGCAGTTCTGGGCAGGTAGTCGACGACAACAACGGCCACTGCTACCAGGTCACGGTGCCGTAACTGCGATCAGCCCATTCGACCCCCGCGAACCGGCGCGGCGAGCAATCGCCCCGCCGGTTCATTGTGTTCCCAACCACGTTGCCCCACCCCTACCGATGGATTGACAGTCCGCAAGCCCTCCAAAGGAGGTCTGAAAGGGGGGGCTGCCGATTTAATCGGGACAAGGGGACCTGGCGTCAGGCAGCCAAGGCTGCCCGAATCCGGCCACCGCGCTCTGCATCGGTACTGTCCAGAAACGTGAGCCGCTTCGCATTCGCCATCGTGGCGGTCAACACGGCCTGGGGGTCCGTCTTTTGCTCCCCACGGTACCGTGCACGACGCCACGCATGCCGGCGACAGAGTTCGCTGATCTTGCGTTCGACCTTAGCCCGTGGTGATAAGCGCTCTCGCGAGGCGTGGCGCTCCTCCGGTGTCTTCTGGGCAGCTCGTGCCGCTCGGAGCGCATCTTCGTGGACGTGCGATTTGGATCTGCCGGCCAGGTGCTTTCCGGTCCGGGTGCTCGGTGCGTCCACTCGGCCGACGCCGGCAGCGGTCTGCGAGCGAACAGGTCGCACCCGTCTCCGCGAGCAGTGAAACCGGCGCACCGCTCGGTCCTTGTCGTCGAGTGCCATGCGTGAGTCAGTTGTTGTCGCCCCGGCAAGGGAGGTCACGCTGCCCTCGACCTTCCAACGCGGGACACGGAACGGTCGCCAACGGCGTCGAAGCCAAGGGTTACGTCGTACAGATTCATTCGTAAGACGACAAATTGTTCGTAGTACTCCAGCACTCGGCGCACTCCTTCCGAGACGTGCCTGCCGCCGAGTGCACGGCCGTGATGCGCACCCTTTCCGTTCGGAGAATACCGCACCTGCGGCGGCAGGCGTTGGGTCCAGCTTCGCCGAGCAAGAGCGCAAATCGACACCCTGCTGACGCAGTCGCAGGCAGCGGTTTGTTGCGCGCGTTGCACCGGATTCGCAGCGGTGGGCCTATTTCCGGGCCCATCCGGTACCGCTCGCGGCCGTGCAAGCCGCCATATTTGGCTTTCACAAGCGGAAAAGCGCTGGTGCCCCTAGACGGACTCGAACCGCCGACACGCGGTTTAGGAAACCGCTGCTCTGTCCACCTGAGCTATAGGGGCATGGCGAGGTATCTTTTGGCTTGTATCTGCGGGAAATCGGGGTATTACGAGGCCCTGTGAGACCATCTGTGCGACTATTTTCCCTCCGGTGCGCCGCTTACGAGTTCACCTTGCTTCTCGGCGCGTAAGCATTCTAGCGGTTGGTCGTGCACGCCCCCCCCACGCGCCGCTCCCTCCCGGTCGCCCGTGCTTGTCCGTACAGGGCCTCGGCTACCATGGGGCACGCCCAACCGTCCGCACCGTCTCTCGCCCGGGGACTTTCTCGCTGAGCTCTGCGATCGAGGCTCCCAGTACAGGAAAGCCCGCCACTGGGGCAATTTCCGCCAGCGGCACCAGCACGAAGGCCCGGTTCGCCATCTCGGGGTGCGGAATGATCAGATCCGGCGTCCGCAACGTAGAATTCCCGTAGAGGATGATGTCGATGTCGATCACCCTCGGGCCCCAGCGGTAGGTGGGGCGGCGGCCGATCTCCGCCTCCAGCTCCTTCACACGTACGAGCAGATCCGCCGGCTCGAGCTCCGTTCTACCGCGCACCGCAATATTCAGAAATGGCGACTGGTTCTGGGGCCCCACCGGGTCGCTCTCGTACAGCGATGACACTGCCTCGATCTCAAGCGCAGCCCGCAAGCCGGCCAGCGCGGCGCGCAGGTTCGCCTCCCTATCACCCAGATTGCTACCCAAAGAAAGGTATACAGAGTTTGTCTCGGCTTCTTCCACGAACGTTCCTCGTCTCAATTCTGGCGCTGGCCGCGTGCGTGGCAATTGCCCCGGCACGGCCCGCACGCGCCTCCCAGCCTGCCACGCCGCTCGTGCACCTACCGGCCGACGCGGCCAGCCACAACGGCGCTCCCATCGAATGGTGGTACGTCGTCGGACACCTCCGCTCCGCTGCGCACACCTTTGGGTACGAAGTCACCATATTCAAGTTCAATCACGTCCGGCCGCCGGGATTCTCCACGCCTCTCAGTCTGTACCGGACTGACGTGGCGATCACCGATCTGGCCGGCCGCCGCTTCCACCAGCGCGTCACCTACTACTTCCCAACCTCTGCTTCGTTGTCGACCTCGCGTCTCGACGAGCGGGTCGGAAAGGCTCGGCTCAGCGGTTCATCACCGCGCACCATGTCGGTCGCCGCCTCCCTTCCCGGGGGAGCAATCCAGCTCTCCCTCGACTCCCTTCGCCCCACCATGTACGTCGGTGGTCGTGGCTACCTTTCGTTCGGCACCGGCTACACCTACTACTACTCACTCACGGATCTGCGCACCACGGGCTCGCTCACCGTGGGGAAGAAAGCGTATCGGGTGACCGGCGTGTCCTGGCTCGACCACCAGTGGGGGAATTGGTCGTGGACCAGCGTGCGCGGCTGGACCTGGATGGCCCTTCAGCTGAGCAATGGCGTTCAGCTGAGCGTCTTCGACGTGCGGGCTGCGGGACAGCGCGTGCGCGCGGCCAGCATCCTTACGCCCGGCGGTACGACTCTCACCGACCGGCGGATGACGATCGCGGCGAGCGGCGCCTGGCGCAGCCCCCACACTCGCGGCGTCTACCCGGCTCGCTGGACGGTCCGGATTCCCACGCAGCGCGCCGTGCTGAATGTCACCCCCGCGCTTCCCGACCAGGAGCTCTACGTGCCGAACGAGCCACGGGGCAGCTACTGGGAGGGGACGGGCACCGTCTCCGGTACCTGGCAGGGCAGGCGCGTCTCCGGGCTCAGCTACACCGAGCTGACCGGCTTCGCGCCCGCCTGAGGCACCCGGCTCCGCGTCAACCTATCCGGTACGTTCGGTTCTTGGTAAGCGGTGTCTGACTCGCCAGCGACACCTTGATCGACACCTTCGCGGTGTGGCTCTTCGACGTCGTCGTGCCCGAGGGCTGCTTGAACGACCAACTGAAGACGCCGTTGCCGTTGGCTGTTCCGTTCTTTGTCAGCTTGTGACCGTTGGGAAACTTGACGGCGATGTGGACCGATGCTCCGGCCAGCGTG
Organism: Chloroflexota bacterium; assembly: GCA_035295425.1. Taxonomy (GTDB): domain Bacteria; phylum Chloroflexota; class UBA5177; order UBA5177; family UBA5177; genus DATGJB01. The sequence continues at coordinate 9,115 of DATGJB010000041.1, forward strand.
TCGACCGTGATCTTTTGCTTCTGGCCCGCCTTCACCGTGCCGTGCGCGACATGCACGGTCAGAGTAAGCGGGACCGGCGTGGCCGTCGGCGTGGCGGTTGGCGTCGGCGTGGGAGTCGCAGTACCCACACCGGGCGGCGGTGGTGGCGGCGGGATCGGCCCAAAGGTAGGCAGTGGCGGTGGGCCGCTCTGGCCGCGGACCGGCCCGGAGATTCCAACCAGCAGCAAGAAGCCGAAACCGACAGCGAGAAGGGCGCGCTTCATACAGTCTCCCCGTGAATAGTGTTGGCGGCCCGGTTCTCACCCTGGCCGCCACGAGTAATAACGCTTCCGCTCACCCACTGTAACGCTGGGGGCCCAGCGGGGGTCTTCCGGCGCCCGCCCGCCCCGAGACGGGTGGATCGTACGATGCGCTACTCCGCGGAAGCGGCCGCGGCTCCGCCGTCCAACAGGTGGGAGCGTGTCAGCGCCGCGATGATATCCTCCAGCCGCGCGTCCTGCGACTGCAGATGCGCATCCTGCGCCGCCAGGTGCTCCTGGATCTGAAGCGCCTCGTGCAGCACCGCCTCGGCATCGTTGTACGTCTGGGCGGCGCGCTTGTCGGATGCCTCGGCCTGGATGTTCTGCCCCACGATGATGATCGGCAGTAGCACCAGCTGCAGGAAGGTCTGCGCGATCCACCCCACGATGATGATCTTGTCGTGGGTGGCCAGCGCCGAGGGCAGGCTGACGAACGCGATGAGAGCGAAGATGTAGGCGCACCACATCGAGCCGACGCCGATGGTGATGATCAGCGCCACGCGCGAATTGAAGCGGGCCATCCAGCCGCGCCGGTTCAGTTGATCGGCGACCTTGACCGGTCCCTGGCGCTTTCGCAGCGCGATGTGCGGATGGGGCACATGCGTGAACCCCGGCGGCCGGGCCCCGGTCCGCTGCTCTTCGGGGGCCGGCACGGGCTCGTCGTAGGTTCCTGCAGGCGCATTCTCTTCTTCCATGCCTCACCTCCTGCCGTCGCCGGCAATTACACGCTCAGGACATTATCCAGAGCCGCGCGCGTCATCTCCAGCCAGGCGGCCTCGGTACAGGCCGCGTTCCACGATGTATTCGGCCACCGCAGGCGTCACCAGGTAGCGCACTGGCCGGCCATCCGCGACGCGGCGGCGGATATCATCGCCGCTGATCTCAAGCTGCGCTACGTGCACCGTCCTCACCCTCGCCCGAATCCCTGGGAAGCGCGACTCGACCGTCTCCCACTCCAGGGCCTCCCCGGTGGGGCGATCCATCAGCACCATGTCGAACTCCTGGATCAGCCGCTCCGGCTGATGCCAGGTATGAAGCGCGCCCAGCGCGTCGCAGCCGAGGAGAAAGACCAGCCGTTCGTCAGGTACAAGCTCGCGCCGTAGGTGCCGCAGCGTATCGAGTGTGAATGAGGCGCCCCCTCGTTCCAGCTCGACCGTCGACAGCTCGAAGCGAGGATTGCCGGCGATGGCGAGCCGCACCATCTCGGCTCGCTCGTCGGGGGAGGTCACCGACCGGTCGCGCTTGTGCGGTGGAACATGGTTGGGAACGAACAGGACGCGGCTCAGGCCGAGCAGGGAGGCCGCGTCGTCCACCGCGGCGAGGTGACCGACATGGATCGGATCAAACGTGCCGCCGAAGACGCCGACCGTCTCGGTCACGCCGGCGCTTCCCCGTCGTCCACCGCCGCCTCCGGAAATTCGCGGGCTATCGCCCATACCGCGTCCGAGGCCGCCTCGTGGCTCGACGCCCAGATCGAGAGCGCCCCGGTCCATTTGTCGTCCGCCACCCGGTCCACTCGCAAACGAGGCGCCGGCGCGGGGAGGACCGTTGGCAGGCTCCCAAGAAGATGAAGGATCGTCACTCTTACCTCTTCCGGATCCTTATCGCGGGGAAACGTGACGTGCACGTGCTGGACAAAGCCTCCCACCGCCGTGCGGTTCGTCACAACCCCGGAAAAGATTGCCGAGTTCGGAACAAGAATCAGCTCGTCGTCGCGGCTCCGGAGGTGGGTGGTCCGCATCTGAATGTCCTCCACGCGCCCCTCGTGGTTCGCCCCGCCGGGACCGATCACCGCGATGAAGTCGCCGATGCGAAACGGGCGCTCGGCCAGAAGGTACACGCCCGCCACCAGATTCTGCAGCACGGATTGCAGCGACAGGCTGGCGGCGAGACCGAGCACGCCCACGAAGGCGGCGAGCGGTGTCAGTCCGATGCCGAGGATGTTCAGGATGAGCAGAAAGCCGACGATCCAGAGCGTCG
>DATGJB010000042.1:0-7384 GCA_035295425.1 Chloroflexota bacterium
GGTCGCGGCGCGGACGTCGTTCAGCAGATAGACGGGCAGCTCGGTCCGCGCCTGTATCGCCTCGCGCAATCCAAAACCGGCCCATTCGGGGGTGAAGTTGGTCAGCAGCTCGACCGTGCCCGTTTCCGGGTCGAGCACGCCGGGGATGGCGAAGCCGCCGGCCACCACCGGCCGGGGCGAGGATTGGACGGCGTCGGTCATCACCGTGGTGAGACGATCCAGCACTGCATCCCTCCCGAGAGCCGCATCCGTCGCGGCCTGGGCGGAGTGCAGGACGGAGCCGTCCCGTCCCAGGACCACCGCCTTGATGTCGGTACCGCCCAGATCGATGCCGACGAACGCGTCATCGCTTCGCATTTCTCCCCATCGTCCCACAGGGGTATCGCGTGGTCCTTCCGCGCGCTGGGCGGGGATGACGCGAGCTGCTGCGTCCCGGCGCCGGTTGGTGGGAGAATGTACCGGCAGGTGTGGGATGAACGAGCAGCAGAACGTCTTCGAGCTCGACGTTGACGACATGATGGCGGAGCTCGAGCGGTTGCTGACGGATCGTGGCTATGAGGTGCGGGAGCAGGTGCCGGCCGGCGTGTGGTGGTTCAGGACGGACCGGGTTCTGGACGAAACGGCCGGAGATATCGCCGTCGCGCTGGAGCAATCGGTCCGGAGCAACCTGCGCGTCATCGAGCAGTAGTTCGGGGAAACGCCGCGGCGTTGTCCCGCGGTGCACCGGCGGCGTGCCGGACTCCTCGGGCGGGCAGAACCGCCTCGTCGATCAGTAGCCGAGAGCCGCGCTGTCCGACCGGGGATCAGCTGCCCCGACGTACCCGCCGTTGGGCAGGATCTGGATGGCGTGAGCATGACCCATGGCGCCGGTCAGAGGCGGCAGGAGCTCCACGGCGTGACCGCGGCGTTCGAGCTCGGCGATCACCGCCGGCGGAAAGCGGTCCTCCAGCTGAATCAAGGGCGAGCCGCCGGCGGAGCTGCCGGCGACGGCGTCGAAGCGCGGCGCGTCAATCGCCTCGTCCACCGCCAGCCCCTGGTCGATCAGTCGCGTCAGCAGCTCGACGTGGATCTGCGCCTGGGTGCTGCCTCCCATCGAGCCGAAGACGAGCCAGGGCCGATCGTCGCGAAACGCCATTCCGGGCATGAGCGTGTGCATGGTTCGCTTGCCCGGGGCGATAACGTTAATGTGCGCGGGCTCGAGCGAGAACCAGTGGCCGCGGTTCTGGAGCATGATGCCGGTCTCACCCGCCATGACGCCGGAGCCGAACCCCATGAAGTTGCTCTCGATGAGCGACACCAGGTTGCCGTCCTGGTCGGCGGCGCAGCAGTAAATGGTGTCGCCGGGTGAAGCGGCGGGTCGGAGACTCGAGACGTTCGGCCCAATGCGGCCGGCCTGCGTGCCGGCGTGGCCGGCAGAAATCAGGGTTTCGATGGCGGCGGTCATATGCCCCGGGTCCGTGATGTACGCCTCGCGATCGGCGTAGGCGAGGCGGGCGACCTCGGCAAGCGTATGAATGTACTCGGCGCCGCCTTCCTGAATAGGAGCCGCCGGCAGCTGATTCAAGATCTGGAGCATCAACAGGGCGATGATCCCCTGTGAATTGGGTGGTAGCTCGTGGACCGTGACGCCGCGGTAGGGGATGGAGAGCGGCTCGACCCAGTCCGAGCTGTGGCGCGCGAGATCGTCGGCCGAGAGCAGACCGCCGGCGGCCTGCACCGAGCGGGCAATCTCCTGGGCAAGCGGGCCCCGGTAGAAGATGCCCGCGCCCTCTCGAGCGATGGCTCGAAGCGTCTCCGCGAGTCGCGGCTGGACCAGGATGTCGCCCTCGTGGGGCAGCGCCCCACCGGGAAGGAAGGTCTCCCGGGCCGGTGTGCTTGGGTGAAAGAATCCGGCGCTGGCGGCGATCGCCCCGGCGAACTGTCGGGTTACGAGGATGCCGTGCTCGGCGTAGTGCACCGCATCGTCCAGAATCTCCGGGAGCGGGAGGCGGCCGAAGCGCCTGGAGAGCTGCTCCCACGCTTCCACGCAGCCGGGCACCGTCACGGCCAGTGGGCCGCGTGCCGGGACGCGCGTCCCTCCGGCCAGCGCTCGCACGCGCTCCGGGGTTGCCGCCTGCGGAGCGCGTCCGCTGCCGTTCAGGCCAAGCAGCTTCCGCTCACCTGCGAGGTAGATCTGGGCGAACAGGTCACCACCAATGCCGCAGAGATAGGGCGTGACCACCGCGAGAACCGAATTGATGGCGATGGCAGCGTCGACGGCATTGCCGCCCTGGCGCAGGATGCGCAGGCCCGCCTGCGAGGCGAGATAGTGAGGCGAAGCAACCATGCCTCGCCGCGCCAGGACTCTCACGTCGGTCTCCTCCACCCATGGTGCCAGACGAGAGCCCAGCGTAGCGGAGAACGCTCGAATCGTGCGCTAGCATAGGCAGAAGAGGCGCGGTCCTTGGTCGGGTCGGGCAGGTCGCAGATACGGAGGCGAAGCACAGCGCATGGGCATACGCTTCACGCTCGGAGTTGTCGTGGTCTTTGCCCTGGCCGTGATCATCGGCGTGGCCGCGGGGAAGGCGCAGTCGCAGAGCGCAGCTCCCACCGCGCCGGCGCTTCCACCCACACCGCTTCCCACGCCGCAGCCGGGGTACATCGACATCCTGCCGGATCCCGGCCACCACCTTGATGGTCTGTACCGGCCGGCGACATTCACGGTGCGCGTCGGAGGCAGGGTGACCTGGCTCAATCTCGACAGTCAGTCACACTCCATCGTCGCCGATAACGGCGCGTTCAATCTCGACGTGCTGAACCCGGGACAGAAGGGAAGCTGGACGGCGACCCGTGCTGGAACTTACACCTACGGCGATTATCTGCATCCGGACATGAGCGGGACCATCGTCGTCAAGCCGTAGGATGTGTGGTCGGACCGTGCGGATCGATGGCAGGGCACGTTACCGCGTGACGATTCGGGGACGGGTGCAGGGCGTGAGCTTCCGCTACTACGCGCGGCAGCGTGCCACCGCACTGGGATTGAGCGGGTGGGTGCGCAACCGGCCGGACGGCACGGTGGAGGCGGTCGTGGAGGGCGACGACGAGGCGGTGCGGCGTTTCCTCTCGTGGGCAAGGAGCGGCCCCTCCCTTGCCGAGGTCACCGGCGTCGACCTCGAGCCGGAAGAGCCACGGAACGAGGATAGCGGCTTCGTGATCCGCGGCTAACCGCTCGCCTCGACAGTCTCCTCGGTCTCGTCGATTCCGACGCTGAATAGAGCTTCAAGGTCGTGCCGCGAGTAGCACTGAAACGCCATCAGGGTAGTCGTCTTCTCGACTCCGGACAGACGCTGCAGCTTGCCTGGCACGGCTTCCGCCATCGCGTCGTACTCGCGCACGCGCAGCATCGCCACGAGGTCGAAGTCGCCGGCGACGGAGTAGACCTCCGCGACCTCCGGTAGCTCGAGGAGCTCCTGCGCGACGTCCGGAATCTTCCCGCGCGCGGCGTGAATCAGCACGATGGCGGTGATCATGGCTCCCTCCTCCTGGCTGGTTCCATGATACGACGCTGGGGGCGTGCCTGGGGCCGATTCTCGCTGGCACGAATCTTGCCCGGATTTCGTCCCCACGCTTATCTCGCTGGCAGGGAGGCGCCGGTTCTCGAGGACAACAGGCACGCAGAACGCAGCGCGAGACGTCACGGTTCGTCCCCCACCCTCACTTCGCTTTCACCCATGAGCCGCCACGACATGCCGGACCGACCGGCACCGCGCTCCATTACCAACACCTGGAGACCACGTGTGGAGAATCCGAATTCGAGAACCGAGCCGGCCATCCTGCCATTACACGGGCGAGAGCTGGCAGTCACGATCGAGTCAGTCGCGCCGCGCCTCACCGAAGCCGCCGAGACTGCCGCGCTGTACGTCATGGTATGCGCCTTCTGGGGGCTGATCCTGTACGTTGCCCTGACATACGCGCTCCCCTGAAGTCCAGCGCGCGGCACCGGGGAGCACCTTCGGCCGGATCGGGTGGCTACTCGTTGCGGAGGACCTCGATCGGTCTGATCCGAACGGGTGCGCGCGCCGCCAGGTAGGCGGTGAGAACGGCCAGCGCCGCGGCGAGCAGAAGCACGAGCGTCGCGACGAGCGGATCGAAGCCGATTGCCTGCTGGAGAGCAAAGTGCGACAGCAGGCTCAGGGCGGCCACGACCAGCAGAATGCTGACCGAGCCGGCGAGCAGGCCGGCCAGCGCGTTCTCCACCAACACGAACCGCACGACGTTGGCCGGGGCGAAGCCGATCGCCTTGTAGAGGGCAATCTCGCGACGCCGCTCCAGCATGGCGAGCGCCACGCCGTTGGCCACGACAGCCAGTCCGGCGCCGAGGGCAAGGGCGGTTATGACGGCGAGGATATTGAGCAGCTCGCCGAGGACCGTCTGAATCACCCGGGTCAGGTCTCCGATGTCGATCACGAGCACACCCGGAACCGCACGCTGCAGCGCCGCGGCGTCGGCCGTGAGCTGATTGGGGTCCACCGAGAAGCTGAGGACCGACTGGGCGTCGCTGCCGCCGAGGGCAACGGCGAGCGATCGGTCACCGTAGATGGGGGCCGAGAAGAAGGAGCCGAAGGCCCGTCGCCGGGCGCGTTGGTAGAAGCCCACCACGCGCGTGGTCCGTGAGAGACCGTTTGCCGTGTCCCGCAGCGTGATGGTGGAACCGACCGTCATGTTCCAGGGCGGCGCCTGCAGATCGCTCCTGACCAGGACGCCGTTTGTGCCGGCATCGCCGCGGTTCAAAGGACGGCCCGCAACCACCTGGATGCCGCTCGGCTGGGCGCCGTGTCTCAGGTCGATGCCGGCGATTCCGCCCAGCAGGTAGCCGCGATCGTCCACGGCGTCGCCTCCCCGCCCGGCGGCTGGGGCCGGACCGACCACTCCGGCGATCGGCCGGCCGTTGATCCGGGTCGGCGTGGTCTGGACCACCGTCGCGGCTGTCCAGTTGTTGACCCCGGGCAAGCGCCGCGCAACGCGCAGCACGGTGCTCTCGCGCTCCGGACTGGCGAGCGCAACCAGGTTAGACGTGCTGTTCTGCGCGAGAGCGTCGGAGATCTGGCGCTGGAGGCTGAGCGCGACAGTCAGGGTCAGACTCATGGCCAGGACGCCGACCAGAAAGGCGACGAGCGTGACGGAAGTGCGGGCCTGGCGGCGGCTGAGCGAGCGCACCGCGATGAGCAGCGGAAGCAGCCGGTGCTGCGGGAGCAGTGTGGCGGCGGCGAGGAGGGTCGCAAGCACCAGCATCGCGGCCAGCGCCGGCTGTACGTGGGTGGCCAGAACGGCCAGAGCCGCTAACAGCACCGTGGCAAGCGCTGCCAGGAGGCGCGAGCGAGGCGGACCGAGCCGCCCGATGCTTCCCACCAGCAGCGCGATGACGCCGGTCAGGACGAGGAACGCTGCGCCGGCGCCGGCCACGAACTCGGCCGCCAGCACGGCGTCGCCGACGATCGCGGCGGCCAGCACGGTGAAGAGGAACAGAACCAGCAGGAGCAGCCCGAGCGACTGAGCGACGCCCGCGGTTGTGACGCCGGTACCCCCCTCACGCAGGATTTCGATGGGCCGCAGCCCGGAGGCGCGGGCTATGGGGAGGACGGCAAAGACCAGCGTCGCGCCGATCCCGAGGGCGATCCCGCCGAGAAGCGTGCCCGTATCGAGCTGGAACGTCACCTGCACGCCGAGCGCGCGGGCCAGGGCGTCGGTGATGATCTTGCTTGCCACGGCGCCGATGATCGTGCCGGCCGTGCCGCCGAGCAAGCCGAGAATGACTGCCTCCACGGCAAAGAGCGCGTAGAGAGTACCGCGCCGGAACCCCACCGTCTTGAGCATCGCGATCTCGAGGCGCCGCCACGACAGGATCGACTGCATTGCATTCAGGATGCCGATTCCCGCGATCAGCAGTGCCAGAAGTCCGACCAGCAGCATGAACTGGCGGAAGTCATGGACCTGCGCCTCGGTCGCCTGAAGGGCCTCCTGCACGGTCTGCACGGTCGCCAGCGGGAAGCGCTGCCGCAGCACCGTGGCGACCGGAGCGGCCGATCCGGAAACGTCGGCGTAGACGGCAGTGTAGTGGGGCGGCGCCGAGGTAAGCATGGCGGCGTCCCGGTTCTGAACTGTCATCACCGCCGCATGCTGGAAGCTCGTCTCGGCAAGAATCCCGCGGACCGTGGCCTGCAGCCCCGGACCGCCGATACCGTTCACGGTCAAACGGTCGCCGAGATGCACGCCCAGCTCGTCGGCCAGCACGGTACTCACCAATACGCTACCCGGCGTGCCGAGCAGGGCCGCAACCTGGCCGTTGGAGGGCGTCACGAAGGTCGGCTGACCGCCCAGCGGGTAGGGGGGCGCGCTGACCGCGTTGACGTCGAAGGGAACGATCTGGCCGCCGGCAGTTACCGCCGTGGCATGCAGCGACGAAACGGCGGTCCAGCGGACAATCGCGCCCTGTTTCTGCAGGGTCGAGAAGACGCGTAAGTCGCTCCTGGATAGAGGCGTGTCCTGGCTGGAGAGCGACACGTCACCGCCGTTGGCGGCTTTCACGTTGGAGACCAGCGCGGACTGGACGGTGAGGGTGGCGATCTGGAGCGCAACGACGGCGGCCACGCCGATGGCGATGCAGGTCAGGGCAAAGACGGCACGGCGTCCGCTGCGAAGCAGCGAGCGAACGCCGTAGCGCAGCCAGAAGAGGAGACTCATGCAACGACCAGCCGGCCGTCACGCAGGTGCAGGGCCCGGTCCGCTCGGGCAGATACCGAGTCGTTGTGCGTGGCGACGAGGATCGTCGTGCCGAGTTTGGCTCGCATATCGAGAAGGAGGTCGATAAGGGCACGGCCGGTATCGCTGTCGAGATTCCCGGTCGGCTCGTCGGCGACGAGGAGCGGCGGGTCGACGACCAGTGCCCTGGCCACGGCGACGCGCTGTTGCTCGCCACCGGAGAGCTGCGAGGGACGGTGATTGAGCCGGTGGCCAAGTCCAACGTCGACCAACAGCTGCTCCGCCCGGTGCAGGTCATGATTGCCGCGACCCGGGACGTGCAGCGGGAGCTGAACGTTTTCCAGGGCGGTCAGCGTCGGGATGAGGTTGAACGACTGGAACACCATGCCCACTTTGCGGGCGCGGGTGACGGCGAGACTGCGCTCGGGCAGGTTGCCGATCTCCTCGCCATCGAGAATGACCTCGCCGGCGGTCGGCCGGTCGAGACCGCTCACGATTCCGAGCAGCGTGCTCTTCCCGCTGCCGGATGGCCCCATCAGAGCCACCACCTCGCCGCGCTCCAGATCGAAGCTGACGCCGCGCAGAATATTGATCGTGTCCCGACCCAGAGTGACGCGCTTCTCCACGTTGCGGATCGAGAGCGTCG
>DATGJB010000043.1:0-5515 GCA_035295425.1 Chloroflexota bacterium
TCGATCCGCCATTCCGCTCGATCATCGCCCCGGCATCGTTCTGGAAGGTGCCGTTGCCGGAGCAGCCCTCCATGGTGAGGTTGTTGCCCACGTTGAACTGCGCCGCATTCTCCAGCAGCGCGCCATTGTTCACGCAGAATGTCCCCGCCGTCCAGTTCACCGTGCCGTTATTCAGCAGCGTCGTGCCACTGCCGCTCAACGAGAGAGTGTTACCACTCGGGAAGTTCAGGGTCGCACCGGTGCCAACCGTGATCCCCCCGCCGGCCACGTTGATGGCATTGAAGCTTGAGGCATCGGTCGTGCTCGTCAAGGTTAGCGTCCCGGAGTTGAAAGTAAGCGTTCCACCACTCTCATTCACCCCCAGCACGCTGTCGCTCGTCGTGAACGTCACGTTCCCGGACGCAATGCACGCGTAATCTGTTGAATTCGGTACGCGGCCCTGGTCCCAGTTGGCAGTGTTCTGCCACTGACCATCACCCCCGTTTCCGGTCCAGTTAATCGTGCAGGTGGCGGCGTCTGCCGGGATCAGCGCCGGCCCCACCAATGGCACCCCCGTTCCCGCCAGCCAGGTCGCAATAAGCCCCGCGACCAGGACCATCGACAACGTGGTTCGTCCTCGTTTCATCTCTGATCTCTCCTTTCGCCATATGACCGGCGTGCCCGCGAGTCGCGGCCCGCAGCCGTGCCCGTCCCCCCGCCGGAAGTCGAAGTGCGCCAGCACTCCGGAATCGTTCTCCTCTCCCGTGGCACCGCTCGTGGCGTATCGTACAACGACGACGGCCGATCGTCAATACCCATCCAGAGGTTGATCTCCCGGCCGGCCGCCGGCACGCTTCACACGATGGCCACGCCGGTCGAGAAGTCACCACTGCCGCCATAGTCGGCGAAGTCGCTACACGTCGTATTCTTTCCGGCGAGCGCGCAGGCGTCCCACTCTCCGTAGACCGAGTTGACGATCGACACGCCGGGCATGATCGCCTGGCTCGCCGGGAGCTCGGCGAGGCCGAACTGTCCAATCGCGTTCGGCAGTGGTACCGACGCCGCGTAAGTGAACGGCGTGACCGTGTACGCCGCCACGTCGGGGCTATTGCCGCACACGTACTGCGTGTTATTTAACAGCTGGATCATCGTATTGCTGACCGGATCCGCTGTCACGCCGGCGCCGCCGCAGTCCGTCGCGGTGGTGTCAGCGGCCGGGCTTCCCGCCAGAGGCTTCTTGAAACCTGCCTGGAAATTCCAGGAGTAGCCGGCCGCGTTCGGCGCAGTGTCGGGAGAGCTCTGGCCGGTCAGGAGATCACCCACGTGATGTTTTGTCATAACAAAGTCCACACCGGCGGCTCCCTGCAGCTGCCCGGCATACGGCTGCCTGGCAATCGCGAGCCGGCCGGTCACCGGGTTCACGCTGAACGCCCAGAGGTTCGTACCATTACTGTCGACGCCGACCATCGTGTTCTTCTCGGTCGGAGTCACGCTGGTGATGCTCGATCCAGCCGGGTCCTTGAGCAGATTCACAAAGGTCAGGCCGCAGTTCGCGATAGACCATGACTCGGTCGCTGTCGCGCCTTGCGGCCCCACCGACGATACGACGGCGAACATCCCCTTTCCGGTGTTCTCGATGCGCACGTCAACGGGGTGACCCTGCGGGTTGAAGTCGGCAGTCGAGCTGGCCTCGGTGGATATGACACCCGGCGTGGATCCGTCCGCCAGTCCGTCCACGAAGCCACCCGTATTGGCAAACACGTAGCCGCCGTTCGGACAGGCGCTGCCGGCCGGAATGGCCGCCAGCGTGTTGGAGCCGGGCACGAGACCGCTCTGGCTTACCGGGTCGGTCAATATGAAGCGCTGAATGAACGCCGGCCCCGCGGTTGACCACTGTGCCAGGCTGATCGGCGACGTGCTGTCGTCCCAGGTGACGACGTTCGTTCCTCCCGGCGGCACACGCACTCCGGCCGGAAGCGTTCCTGTCCGCACCGCTGGCGCATCGCGAAGCGGCGCAGACGCCCGCACGAACCAGCGGCCGAGGCGCATGCCGGTCGCGGCATGGCTCACCGGCGCCCCACTCAGTAGCGCCGCAATCGACAGCACGGCGGCAGAGATGCGCGCCGCATTGAGTCCCGACATCATCGATCTCCTCTCCTTCCGCCACCGACGACGACTGCCGGCACGCTGCCGCAGCACACCGGAGCCCTTCCTCCCGAATGCTCACGCTCCCGCCGGCTGCCCTGCGGCCGCATGCCGACATCTCCAGATGTACGGCACGTCGTCTCTTTCGTTTCGTCCGGCGCAATCGTAACACGGCTGTCAAGTGCCGTGCTCGGACCAGTACTTGCGCGAGCGCCGAGGCGGCACGGCTTCGCTCGCAGCGGCTGCCCGATCATCGGCGTCTCCCTCGCGCGTCGCCGATGCGAACCGTCCCCGCTCCCGAACGTGCATCAGGGGCGGCGCCTCGGCGCCGCCCCTGATGGTTTCCATGGCTATGTTCGCGCTACTCCGTGGCCGGCGAGTTTGCGCGGGTGTCTACACGAAGATCAGACCGCTGGAGTGTCCGTTCGGGTCGCTCATCTGCGCCCACTTTGAGAGCGTGAGGCTGCAGTTGCTGCCGATCGGGCTGGAGTCGATCTCCCCGCCCAGGAAGTCGTTGACGTAGAAGGTGCCTCCAACATCCTGCGCGTTGTCGGCCACGTACGAACCGTTCAGCACGGGAACGTCGCCCTGGAAGCTGGGCGCGCCGGGGTTCTTGTAGTAGCCAATCGTGGTCGCGGTCTTGTTCACCACGTTCTCATTGATGCCCCAGAGGCAATTCGTGTCCTGACCGGTGCTGGCAGTGTTGGTCCAGCTCGAGTCGCCCGAGACCGTCCAGGTGCCAGGGAACGACGGGGTGCCCTGCACCTGCGAAGCGCTGGTCTGTGTCGATCCGGTCGCCACCGCCTTGCCGTTCGTGCTGATGCCGTCGGTTCCGGCGGTCACCGAGGACGTCGTCGCTTTCACGAATCTGAGTGGCTTGATGGTGAAGGCGTCCACGCTATTGTTGGTGTAGTCGGCGCCCAGGATGTCCTTGCCGTATACGATCGCGTTGAGATAGGTAGCTCCGCTCGGGCCGGCCGCGGCCTTGAGCTTTCCCAGTGCGCAGGTCTTGGCGTTGACAGTGAGCTGGATCAAGTTACCGGTCAGTGCATCGGTACCGACCGCACCCGTGCCGGCCGCCACGACGTCGTCCGGCGTGCCCTGGAACTGCGTCTTGCCCACCTTGTATGTGTCGACGACGTGCGAGACTTCCTTAACGATCGTGCCGTCCGACTTGAGGGAGAAGCTGTCCCAGTATCCAGGCGCGACTTCGTTGTTGAGGTCCGCCAGGAGCAGGCAGCCCGGTCCCTTCTTGACCGGAACGTAAGCGAGCGTGTCCGTGCCGAAGTAAGCATGGCACTGATTGGCATCCGTGGTGAATGCCTGGACCGGAGTGCCGCCGCCGGTGCCGTAGACGTCGATCGCATCGGCGGTGGCGCCGGCGCAGACGGCGCCGTCGCCGGTATCCGCATAGGCGTGGGTGAACCCGCTGCCGTTGTGATGGCCAAACGGAACACTCTTGAGGCCGGCGCCCGGCCCACCTGTAGAGATGGCTCCTGATTGGCCCGCGCTGGCCTGGTCGCCCTGCATGCCGATGGCGGCTGCCGCGCCGATCGCGACAAGCAGGGTGAGACGCGTGGAAATGCGACGCGCTGCGTTCATACGTTCTCCTCTCTCTATCTGCATGACGTCCTGAAGGGTCCGCCGGCCCGACGAACGTGCGCTTGCACCTGTACCATAGCGGCCCGGGTCAGGACTGTCAAGCAGCCCTTTCGCGCCACGACGTTCACAGCGGAAGCGGGCAGCGCTAGGAGCACCGCCCGCTTTTGGCTTGCAGGATCCGCGTCAGCCGGCGTTACGAGGATGCGAGAATGACCTCTTCAGAGCCGTTGGGATTGGTCATAGTGAAAACGGTCTTGCAATTGGTGGGACCGCTCGCCCCTTCCGAGCAAAGCTCGTTGTCACCGTTGTAGATCGTGGTCAGGAACAGTCCAGTGCCTAGCGGCTGCAAGTCGTTGGTTAGCTGACTCGGAACCGCTAGCGAAGTCTCATTGGCGAACGTGATCTTCGTGCCTGGTCCGATCTTGAAATTGGACAGCAAGCTATTGCCCGTGCCGGCACTATTGCGCTCGTCACCGCCCGTGACGATGTGGTTGGACTTGTCGTACCACACGGGAACCGCGTACGTCGCGTTCGAGCTGGAGTCCTTGCCCGGGCTGGTCGGATCCCAGGTGACATTCCCCGACGCCGACGTGTACTTGCCGCTCGTGACCTCGGCAGGTGGGCCGCCCAGTACACCCGTGAACAGGTTCGATCCGCTGACGAAGATGCCATCCGGCGTGACACCGTCGCCGGCTGCCTCCTTGACGAGCGTGAGCGCGCCGGTCGAGTCATTGAGCGCGTAGGTGTCCTCAGTCGTAAGGAGAACATCGTTTGCCACGACCCGCGTTGGGCTCACGATCGTGAAGTTGAGATAGCCTTCGGAACCGCTTCCACCGGTCGATTGTTTTACGTTGCCCAGCTTGCAACCCGAGGAAAGCGGCAGACTCTCGAGAGTGTTCCCGTACGTCGACGGTGGGAAGGAATCGGAGCCGATCACCCAGGCGCCGGACTTTGTATCCACGACCTGAACACTCGACGGTCCGTGCCCAGACCCGTCGTTCGGGTCCGGAACATTGCTCACCAGAGTGAGCTTCTCGGTCGACTTGTCGACCGCGTACGACTCCCAGCTTCCGGCGAACGTCGTGTCGGCGCCGCCCGAGTTTCCCTCGTTGGCCACGATCACGCAGTCCAGCTTCTTGTCGTATGCCAGCCAGTTCGATCCAAAGAACGCGGCGTGCGGATGGCCGGTCGTGTCCGAATAGTACTGGTTCGTCGTGGGAAGCGTTTGGATGAGCGTTCCACCCGAGCCACTGATCTTCCAGACCTCAATATTGTCCGTAGTGTCACAGACGGCTCCGCCGCCGGCCCCCGGGCACATGCCTTCTTCTGCATACGCGTAGGTGGTACCGGAAACCTCGGGGAACGTCGAACCGGGCACGACCGACACATGCACCGGGTGCGGGTTACCAGCCACGACAAGGCTGGCGAGGTCCAAACTCGTACTGGCCTGGGTCGTGTGCCCGCTAGTCAGTCCCATGCCGCCAAGTGCAGCAACGGCCACGGCGACCGTGAGACGCGAGGAAAGACGACGAAACATGTTCATACGAGCTCCTCTCTCGTTCCGCCAGGTCTGAATGCTGTCCGTCGGCCCTGCGGACCTGCAAGTCCACCTGTCACTCTAGCGCGCAATCGCTCAACTGTCAAGTCGCAATCCTTCCGGGGGTGCGCCGCAGATTGTTGGAGGAGGGATGATGAGGGGAAGGAGCGGGCATAGAGTAAGAGACCTCCCCATGAAAGGTCAATGCCATGCCTGACGAGTCCTCCTCCCCGTATGAGCAGGCGCAACGTG
>DATGJB010000044.1:0-12890 GCA_035295425.1 Chloroflexota bacterium
TAATTGGCTGTGTTGTGTTGCAGCGCGGCGGTACCTACGGCGGTATCGCTGCCGCCCGAGATGTTGTATTCCAGCGCCGTACTACCGACTGCCGTATTTGCCTCACCGCTGCCGTTGTAATTGAGCGCCGAGTAGCCAACGCCTGTATTGTCGTTGCTGGTGTTGTTGTAAAGGGAGCCGTCGCCAACTGCTGTGTTCTGGCTGCTCGTGGAGTTCAGTGCCAAGGCGTAGTAGCCGAAAGCGCTGTTCCCGTTACCCGTGCTCTCGCTGCCAAGCGCGCCCGTCCCGAAGGCGGTGTCCTCCGTGTTGAGCGGCCTGGCCGCCAACGCCTGCGATGGTACGAGAACCGTTAGACACGCGAGGACCAGTGTCGCGGTCGCGCCCGCTCGGGTCCACCATCGGCAGGTGGGGCGCACGAATGTGTACCTGAAGAATGTCATCGCTTCACTCCTTCAATTTCATGCGAAATCGATGTCGATCCGAATCTCACGGCCAATCCTGCTTCGAGCCTGGAAATCTTTCACCTCCTACTTACCGCCGGTGCCCAGCATGTCTCTCTCAATCGGTGCGGCGACCAGATTGCCCCACTCCGTCCACGAGCCGTCATAGTTCTTGACCTGTGCGAAGCCCAGCAGATGCATGAGCACAAACCAGGTGTGGCTCGACCGTTCACCGAGCCGGCAGTACGCAATCACCGGCTCTTTGCGGTCGAGATGGTGCTGGTCGATGTAGATCTGGTGCAGCTCCGCGGCGGACTTGAACGTGCCGACGTGGGGGTCAACCGCTGCCGACCAGGGTATGTTGCGCGCTCCCGGAATGTGTCCGCCGCGCTGTGCGCCCTCTTGTGGGTAATCCACCATGTGAACCAGCTCGCCGCGGTACTCCGGTGGCGACCGCACATCGACGAGCGGCCTCCCCGCCTCCATCTGCCAGAACACCTCGTCCCGGAAGGCACGGATGGAAAGGTCGGGCTCCCGCGCCGTATAGCTGGTAGCAAGGAGCTCGGGAGAGTCCCGGGTCCACGGCCGGCCCTCCTGTTCCCACTTCAGCCGCCCTCCGTCCATAATCCGCGCGTCCTGGTGGCCAAAGAGTTTGAAGAGCCAGAAAGCGTACGTCGCGTACCAGTTACTACGATCGCCGTAGAGAATCACCGTTGTGTCGTTACTGATACCCTTGCGCGACACGAGATCCTCGAAACCCTTTCGGCTGACAAAGTCGCGCTCGACGGGGTCCTGCAGCTCGGCATGCCAGTCGAGCTTGACCGCGCCGGGGATGTGGGAAAGATCGTAGAGCAAGACATCTTCATCCGCTTCCACGAGCCGCATCATGGGGTCATCGAGATGCGCGGCCACCCAGTCCGTGCTCGCTAGTGTCTCGGGATGTGCGTATGCATTCGCCGTCTCCACATCGTTCGCGGCTGCCATTGACGCTCTCCTCGGGTACGGTTCGGGTGCCTTTCGGGACCCACGCTACTCTCCTCTCGGAGACCTGAACAGGCAGAGTCGGCAGAGTTACCCACGAACTTCGATCTGGTATGCCGGATTGGCCGGTGGTACGATGGCGGCAACAGACGCCGGACACACCTGGCGGTTTACAGCGGCGGCCAGGTCGGAGAGATGCACGGTACAGAGACCGCGACATTCGGGATACTGTTACGGCGCTTACGGCGAGATGCCGGTTTGACTCAGGAGGAGCTGGCAGAGCGCGCCGGCTTGAGTCCCCGTGGGATCGGCGACATCGAACGCGGCATCAGCCGGAAACCCTACCACGCTACCGTGGAGCAGCTTGCGGCGGCTCTTGAACTTTCGCCCGCGGACCGGGCCGCACTGCTGGGTGCCGCGCAGCGCCAGCTTCACCATGCCGACCATCTGCCCGATCTGCCGGTTGGTGGGTTCCTGGGATCAGCGCCGGAAGGGCCGCTGGTGGCGCGAGCCCACGAGATGGAGCGGATCGGGCGTGTCGTGGAGACAGTCAGCGGAGGCACGGGACAGGTGCTCCTGCTGGCAGGAGAGCCGGGAGTCGGGAAGACCCGGCTGGCTCAGGAGGCAACGCTGGTCTGTCGGGCAATCGGGATGCAGCTGGCCACCGGCCGGTGCTACGAGCCGCTGCAAGCAGAAGCCTTCTGTCCCTTTCTGGAGATTCTCACCTGGCTGGTGGCGATGGCGCGGTCGCGCCTGCGGATCGATCCCGTGAAGCGCTGGCCGCAAGTGGGCCGGTTACTACCGGATCATATGCCGCCGGCCGTCGACACCGTGGACGGCGGGGCGAGAGAGCAACAGAAGTTGTTCTGGGGAGTGGCGGGCCTGATCGAGGCGCTGGCCGGGACCGCGCCCGTGGCGCTGGCGCTGGATGACCTTCAGTGGGCGGACCAATCCAGCCTCGAACTCCTCCAGCATCTCGCTCGGCACCTGCGGAATGCGCCGGTCCTGCTCATGGGAATCTACCGGGAGCTGGGCGGTGAGCGACCCTCCCCTCGCACGCCGCTGAGTCAGGCATTAGGTGCCTTTCACCGTGAGCATTTATCGGAGGACATCACCGTCGGTCGCTGGCAGCAGGACGGGACAAGGGCTTTGATGGCCTCCATCTTCGGTGACCAGGGGATATCGCCGGAATTCGTGGATCTGGTCCATCGCCACACCGAAGGGAATGCTTTCTTCATTCAGGAGGTGTTACGCGGGCTGGTGGAACGGGGCGACGTGTTCGAGCAGGACGGCGTCTGGGATCGCCGGATGATCGAGGAGATCGCAATCCCTCGCAGCGTGCGTGACGCCATCGGCGAGCGGCTGATGCGCCTGTCGCTGCGTGCCCAGACGACGCTGGCCGAGGCGAGTGTGTTGGGCCAGGTCTATAGCTTCGACGACCTGCAAGCGATGGGTGACCGTCCGGAGCAGGAGGTCGAGGACGATCTGGAGGAAGCTGCATGCGCTGGCATCATTCGGGCCGTAGAGGGGGACAGCTACGCCTTCAACCATGTTCTTACCCAGCAGACGCTCGCCACCCAGCTCACGCCGCGACGAAAGAGGCGGCTGCATCTGGCGGCGGGGAACGCCATCGAACGCCAACCTGAGCGAATACGCCAACAACGTGCAGCGGAGCTGGCCTGGCACTTCCGGGAAGCAGACGATTCCGGGAGGGCACTTCGCTACGCCACCCTGGCGGGAGATAAGGCGCAGATGGTATTCGCCCACGGAGAGGCGGAGCGGCATTACCGAGCGGCGCTGGAACTGGCACAGGAGCGCGGCGATACAGCGATCGAGGCAGAGCTCCAGCAGAAGCTCGGACAGGTTCTATTTGGCGCCGGCCAGTATGAGGAGGCGATCGCGGTCTTCGAGCGGGCGATCGCGGTCTATGGTGCGCGGCGAGACCTGGAAGGAGCAGGCCGGGCGACCGCTCTCCTGGGGAGAGCGCATCGCGCGCGTGGCACCCCGGAGGAGGGCATATGCCGGGTCGAGCCGATGGTCGAGCTGCTGGCACGCGGCAGCCCATCAAGTGCCCTTGCCTCCTTGCACATCGCGCTCGCTCACCTCTACTTCCTGGCAGGGCGCTATCGGGAGATGCGCGACTCGGCAGAGCGCGGGGAAGAGGTAGCCCAATTGGTGGGGGACCAACGTTTGCTGGGCGAGGCAGGGATGCGGCGGGGAACCGCTCTCCAGATGCTCGACCAGCTCGAGGAGGGCCACCTCGTGCTGGAGCAGGCGCTCCCGCTGGTGGAGGCAGGCGGGGACCTCGACACCCTCTTCATCACCTTGAACAACCTGGGCGCCGCTTGCCAGCACCTCGGTCGGATGGAAGAGATGCGGCGTTGGTCCGGGCGCGCCCTGGAGGTGGCGGAGAGGATGGGCAACCCTACTCGCACCTGCTTCGCTCTCGGCAGTTTGGGGCTCAGCCTCACCATCCTGGGTGAGTGGCAAGAAGCACGGGGGGTGTTGGAGCGCTCGGTCGAGTTGACCAGGACAATGACCCTGGTTGCGGATGTCGCCAATTCTCTGACTTTCCTTGGGCGGCTTGCACTCGAAGAGGGGAAATGGGGGGAAGCGTCCCAGCACCTCCATGACGCGCTAGCTGTGACCCAAGGGACGAGCGACCGGCAGTTTCGGGAAATCGTGCAAGCGTCCCTGGCGGAGCTGGAAGTGCTGGAAGGGCGACCGGAAGAGGCGGTGAACCGGCTGGAGCCATTGGCAGAGCAAGAGGACGCAACCCTGGGGTGGATTCTCTCGCCGCTTGCCTGGGCCTATCTAGTCAGAGACGAAACGGAGCAGGTCCGGCGAGCCGAGGAGACGGCGGAACGGGCGGTGGCGCAGGGACGACAGCGGCCAGGGTTTCTGGTCGAAGCTCTGTGGATCCAGGGGATGGTTTTCATCCGGCAAAGACGGTATCCGGACGCGGAGCGAGCGCTGGACGAAGGGCTGACACTGGCTGGCTCCCAGCCCTATCCCTATATCGAGGGCCGCATCCTGTACACGCTGGGCCTGATGCACGGCGAGAGGGAAGCACCCCAGCGAGCGCAGGAACTCCTGGAGCGGGCACTCGCAATCTTCCAACGGCTGGGGGCTCAGCCCTACATCGAGAGGACGGAGCGCGCCCTGCACGACCTGGGGTGACGGACCCTGCATCTCGTTCCTCGATTGGAGCCCCAAAGGGGCTGGCTCTCACAACGCATCCCAAAAGGGCTCCATGAATGCCGGGCGCGTTCGCGTAGTCCGTTACGGTAGGGCGCGAGTACCCGTTCGGTGCCTCTGTGGCCGGCTATCACAACGCATGCCACCCACGCCCCCATGTGCCGGCGTGTGTCTCTCCGCCCTCGACATGGCTCTGGGGAACCGCCGTCCTGAGCTGGTCATCCTGGCACCCCTCGGCCTGGCCCTCGTCATTGCGGCAGGCATAGTCCAGCTCCCGCCACACCGCTCCGCATCACCGAGGGGCGTCTACATGCCGGTTCTCGGCGGCCGGCCAAAGGAGGCCCGCACGGGAGGAACATCCGGAGGGAAAGCGGATAGAGATGCGTGAGGTGGCCGGCTCATAGCATGGCTCAGAGCGAACAACGACCAATTCGGAAGGGATGGACAATGGATGCAAGAATCGACGTCATTACGCTCGCCGTCGCCGATCTTGATCGGGCGCTTACTTTCTACCGGGACGGCCTTGGGCTCGAGACCCAGGGGATAATCGGTACAGAGTGGGTCGGCGATGACACCACGCCGGCGGGAGCCATCGTGGTGTTCCAGTTGCGTGGCGGCTTACTCTTGTCGCTCTATCCGCGCACTGAGCTGGCGAAGGACGCCAACGTCGCGCTGGCCTCCCCGACGCCGGGCGAGTTCAGCATCGGCCATCTCGTAGCGAACAAGTCCGATGTGGACGCCCTCCTGTCGCAAGCCCAAGCAGCGGGTGCGACCATTCCCGATCCACCGCACAATCGTCCGTGGGGAATCTATTCCGGCTACTTCCGCGATCCCGATGGACATCTGTGGGAGGTCATCTGGAATCCGCACATGCCGCCCTCGACATAGGAGAGCTCACGAAAGTCCACCGTCACGCTGGTCGCCACCTTGTGACTCCCGCGCCCTTCACGACGCGGACCTCCTGGAGAAGACCGGCTCGAAGGACTCGATCATGCTCGCCCCCGGTGCCGTTCGCTGGAGCGTCAATCGATACTGCACCCGGTCTGCCCGATAGAACCGTTTCTGCACATAGATCGGCTTCTCGCTTGCCGTGAACGAGGTTCGTTCGAAGACGAGCAGCGGGGCTCCACCGGGAACGTGAAGTACACGGGACTGTACGTCATCAGCGACATCGGCTCCGATGATGTATTCACCCATCACGATGGGAATACCGTAGTCTTGCTCCAGGATTTCGTAGATCGTGCGCCCGCTAAGGTCCTGATCAACCAGGAGCCGGCCAAACGGGGGCGGCAGCCAGGTGCAATCGAGTGCGATAGGACTGGTATCCGCGAGCCGCAGCCGATCAAGCCGGTAGATAGACCCGCCAGGAGAGAGTCCGAGCCGCTCTGCGATATCGACGGGAGCGTTGTCAGGTTCGAAGGCCAGTACTCTCGACTCCGGCCGCAGCCCCGCTTCCACCATGTCCTCGACGAAGTCTGTGAGCCGAACCAGCCGCTGCGTCACGGGATGAGCTGCGACGAAGCTCCCCATCCCCTGCTTGCGGACGACCAGGCCCTGCGAGCACAGAAGATCGAGCGCCTGTCGCGAGGTAATGCGACTGACGTTGTAGGTGCGGGCAAGCTCCAGCTCAGAGGGGAGCCGATCGCCGGGCTGGAGCTCGCCGGCCTCGATCCGGGACCTGAGCTCATCGCCGATGCGTCGGTAGAGGGGAATCGGCACCCCGGCGTCCTCACGCTGTGAACTTGTCATGACAGAGTATATCGATTGGGCAGCAGGCGAAAGAGCATCAACGTAAGTCGGGACTATATGACGACTGCCGGATGGTCTTTGACGAGCAGGTAGAGGGCCACAACCACCATCCCGTATGCGAAGATCCGGCGAAGCTGGGGCTCCGGCACCCGTCCGGCCAGACGCGTCCCGAGAACCGTGCCCACCATGCCCCCGGCGGCGAAGAGCAGGGTCGTGGCGAGACTGATCGTTCCATAGTGCAAGTGCGCGATCAACCCGGCAGCGCTGTTGATGGCGATGATGAGCAGCGACGTTCCCACCGCCAGGCGCATGGGCAGGCCCAGAACGATGACGAGTGCCGGCACCACCACGAACCCGCCCCCCACACCAAAGAAACCGGTCAGCACCCCAACGCCCACGCCCGCTACCAGCACCCGGCCCCGGTCGTCGGTCGAGTACGCATCCTCATTCACACCCTCTTGCAGCGGCACCAGCGCCGGCTCGGTACGTCGAACCATAGCCAGCGCGGCGACGATCATGAGGAGCGCGAAGAGAAAGAGGATCTCTCGTGCCGGTAGGAAGTGCCCGAGCCAGGTGCCGAGGAACGCTCCCGCGGTGCCTACCGCCCCGAACGCCAGTCCGGTCTGGAGCCGGACTCGGCGTTCACGCCAGTGACCGAGAAACCCGGCCAGCGCGTTCAAGCCGACGATGGCGAGCGACGTGCCGATAGCGGAGCTGACCGACTCGCCCAACACGTAGACGAGGAGCGGAACGGTCAGGATCGAGCCCCCGCCGCCAATCAAGCCGAGGGAGAAGCCCACGAGCGAGCCGAGCAGCACGGACAGGGCATCGTGCAGCGGCGTCATGGCAGGTTGCCGCTAGCGCGCCAGCGGCAGGCCTCTACGCTTCCACGCGATCATGCCGCCTACCATGTTATGAGCATTGGGGTGCCCGGCCTTTGTCAGCACTGCGGTGGCCGCGGCGCTCCGATTCCCGCTACGGCAAACGAAAATCACCTCGGGCGCCGCGAGCAGCTCATCGACGTGAGCCCGCAGCCGGCCAAGCGGGATGTGCCGGGATCCGGGAATGCTGCCGTCCCGCAGCTCATGCGCCTCCCGCACATCGACCACGATCGTCGTCTTGTTCCGGCGGCGCCGATCCGCCTCAGCCGGATCAACCTGGGTAACACGATGCCGCGTAAAGAGCCAGCTCATGCCATTGAAATCCTTTCGATCACGCTCTCAACCCTGTGTCGCGCCCCGCTGACTTCCGGCAGACCCGCCTTGCGCCAGCCGCTCATTCCCTGATCGACGTTGCTCACCTCGGTGAGTCCCGCCCGTTCCAGAAGACTGGCCGCGATCACGCTCCGGTGTCCCGCATCACAGATGACCGCCACCCGACCCGCCGGTACCTCCGACAAACGCGCCGGAAGCTCACGGTACGGGACAAAGGCGGCCCCCTCGATGTGCCCTTCTGCCCACTCGCTCGGCTCCCGGACATCGAGGACGTTCAGTGCTTCAGCCTCTGAAAGCTGGTCGTACAGCGACTGGGGGGAGATGGTGTCCGTGCTGGCGACCGGATTGCCGGCGGCCTTCCAGCTCGCCACCGTGCTGTAGCCGATGACCGAATCGTAGGCAACAACCTGGAGAGCGTCGGCCGCCTTCTGCGCCTGCGCCTCATCCTCGGTGATCAACATGAGGGGCACATCGACCGGCACGATGAAGCCGACGCGCGTCCCAAACTGCTTGCCGGTGAGAGCGACGTGGATGGAGCCGGGTATGTGCTCGCTCAGGAATGCGTCCGGAGACCGAACGTCAAGCATGACCGCTCCGTCAGTCTTCTGCCGTGCCACCGTGTCCGCTCCCAGATACGAAGGGAGTGTTAGCTTCATCAGCAGCGGGCCGCGATTTGCCTCGACGATCTTCGCCATGTTGGGTGGCCGCTCCGGGAGGTTCTCATTCATGAAGCGGATGAATGCATCCCGTTCTGAGCGGCGCAGCGCCTCATTGAAGCGCTTCTCGTAGCCCACCGTGGTGCTATTCACACTGCTCGTGACCCGGCCACACAGCGATCCGGAGACGTGGCCGGGATAGACCTCGACGTACTCCGGCAGCCGAAGCAGCCGTTCGTGCAGGCTGTGATACAGCCGGGCCGCGCCCTCTTTGCCGTCAATGGCAAGATCGGGGCGGGCCACGTCACCGACGAAGAGGGAATCTCCTGTCAGCACCATCCATGGCTCTCCACCCCGGGACGCATCTTCGACGGCAAGCGCAATGTGCTCCGGTCGGTGCCCCGGCGTGTGTACCACGTGGAGCCGGACGTCTCCCAGGTCGATAGTCTCGTTGTCTTTGAGGGGATGGTGAAGGTAATCAACCCCTGCCTCTTCGTAGATGTCGATCTGCGCTCCCGTCGCTCGGGCCAGCCGTCCGTGGCCGGAGACATGGTCGGCGTGATTGTGAGTCTCGATGATATGCGTGATCCGAAAGCCCTGCTGCACAGCGATCTCCAGATACGGCTCGATCTCCCAGCGGGGATCGACAACGGCGCACTGGGCGGTGACCGATGACCCGATCACATAGGATGCGCAGCCGAGATCGTCGTGCACGATCTGCTTGAAGTACACGAGGCGCTCCTCGCGGTCCGGGAATGTGTTGCCGAACCGTCCATGGCATGTTATAACATGTTATGCAACCCTGCGCAATGGACGTTGGGCGCAGCAAGGAGGATGACCATGACAGCAAGCACGACCGAGAGACCGCTCGGCTTCGGTCTGGAGCTCCCGTTCCCGCATGAGCAAGCAATCGAGCAGGTTACCGCCGCCCTGAAAGAGCAGGGATTCGGCGTTCTGACGACAATCGACGTGAAGGCGACGTTCAAGGAGAAGCTGGGGCAGGAGTTCCGCCCCTACACCATCCTCGGCGCCTGCAATCCGCCGCTTGCCTATCGGGCGTTGTCCGCCGATCTTGAGGTCGGCTTGATGCTCCCGTGCAACGTGGTGGTCTACGAGCGTGACTCGACCACGAGCTGGGTTGAGTTCCTCGATCCTCTCGCCGCACTGGGCGTCGTGGGGAAGGCGCAGCTTGCGCCCATCGCGCGGGAGGCGACAGCACGCCTGGAGCGTGCTGCCGCGACACTGGCGGGGCGCTAGACATGCCTCTCTATGTCTTTCGCTGCACCAAGTGTGGCCACGAGTTCGATCGGCTGCTCTCCTTGAGAGACGATCAGAGTCAGGTGCGGTGCACGGAGTGCGGCGCCGAGGTCCGCCGCCTGGTATCGACGTTCTCCAGTCCGGGCAGTTGCGGTTCTGGGTCTGTTGCCGCACCGGGTGGGGGTTGAAGAATTGCGCGCTAGCGGCCAGGTTGGCCGCTGAAGAGATGGGCGCGGTGCATACCGGTCAGCGCGCTCTGACAAGATGGAAGTGGACGACCGAGCCTCGTTGAACCTCGGTCGGTCAAGGATTCATGAGTTCCCCTGCCCCCGACAGTTCGTCAGGAACACATAGCGTCACTCGTCTGTTGGTCGAGCCGCGGCGGCCGACCTGGGTCGCCACCCGCCCCGACGCGCACTGGCTGGTTGTGGGGACCGTCTGCATTGGCGCTCTGATGGGCCAGCTCGACGCCAGCATCGTGAGTCTGGCCCTGCCCACGCTTCGAGTCGACTTCCACGCCAGCATCGGTGCAGTCGAGTGGGTGGCGCTGGCCTATCTCCTTACGCTGGTGTCGGCGGTGGTCGCGATCGGGCGCTTCTCCGACATGGCCGGACGGAAGCTTCTCTACACGTACGGCTTCGGCATCTTCATCCTGGGCTCGGCATTGTGCGGACTTGCACCCAACTTGTCGATTCTGATCGCCGCGCGTGTACTGCAAGGGCTTGGGGCCGCCGTACTACAGGCAAACAGCGTGGCACTGATTGTCCAGGCAATGCCGGAAGGGATGCTCGGTCGAGGCATCGGCGTGCAGGGTGCCGCGCAAGCCGTTGGGCTTGCCGTGGGCCCTGCGATAGGCGGGTTCCTTATAAGCGTGGGAGGCTGGCGGCTTATCTTCTTCGTTAACGTCCCGGTGGGTTTGCTCGGACTGCTGCTCGGCTGGTTCCTCCTGCCTCGAAGCCGACATCTCCTCGAGCGTAAGCCGTTCGACTGGCCAGGCCTGGCGCTCATCATTCCCGCTGTCGCTGCACCGCTGGCAGCGATCTCGCTGGGCATGGACGTCGGTTGGACCTCACCACTTATTCTTGGCTCGCTCACCCTTGGTCTGGCCTTCGCCGTTCTCTTCATTCGCCGAGAGCGGCAGGCGGTCTCGCCCCTGGTTGATCCGGCCCTGTTTCGCAATACCCCGTTTACGGCGGGCCTCGGCAGCGGCCTGCTCTCCTATCTGGTCATGTTCGGCGTCCTCTTTGTCGTACCCTTCTACCTCGAAGCACGACGCGGCCTCGGCGTGTCCACCGCCGGCTTGCTGCTCGCTGCCCTCCCTGTCTCTCTCGGCATCGTCGCTCCAATCGCCGGCAAGCTGGCGGACCGCGTGGGCACCCGCCCCATCACCGCCGGCGGCATGCTGGTGACCGCGACGGGTCTCGCCGCCCTCGCGATAGTGCGGCGACCGGAGGCAGCACTGGTGGCAGAGCTGGCCTGGATCGGTGTGGGCCTTGGTGCGTTTACGCCCGCCAATAATGCGGCCATCGTGGCGGCTGCACCGCGCACCCATTCAGGTCTGGCCGGGGGCATTCTCAACATGACGCGAGGGCTCGGTACCTCACTCGGTGTGGCGCTCACGGGCCTGGCCTTCACCCTCCTGAGCGGTAACGCAGCTCAAGTAGGACGGCTGAGCGAGAACGCATCCTTGACCCGCGGGTTCGTCGGCGCCATGGTCTTCCTGGTAGGGGTTGCGTTGGCCGCAGCAGTCCTGGCAGTGCTCCGCGGAACGGGTGGTCACAGAGCGAGCGCATAGGCTCCAGGCTCTGACCCGCCGGATGCCGAAACTGGCGGCGCCGCTCCCGCGCCGCGGTCGCCCGCCCACGTCCGACCACGAAGCTCTTGAGGTTTCGGGCGGCTTGCCGTGATATCGACGTAGTCAGACGGGTCACGGAGAGTAAGCGCCAGGCGCGTAGGCAAGAGTTCCGCAGGCGACGGGATGTGAGCATCGCCGAGGCGTGCCACGACGCTGACGACCCGCCTCCCGTCGCTACGATGCGCAGTCGGGATCGCCGCAGCTACATCCACCCCTGCCGGCACGGGCCCCTTCCAGGGCCTCTCGGGCCTCCGGCACGATCCAGACGAGCAGGGCGAGCGCGGCGACGGCATCGGCCCACCACCAGCCGAGGAGGGCGGTCAGCGCCAGACCCACCAGGAGGGTGGCCGCCATGTAGGCGCACGTAAGGGAGCAGGCGGCGTCGGCACGTAGCGCCGCGCTCCCGATCCGCGCTGCGATTCTCCGCTTCTGCCACACCAGTACGGGCATCAGGACGAGCGCCGCGAGCGCAAGCCCGATCCCGGAAAGAGAGGCATCGGGGTGGTTGTGCTCCCAGAGGCTCAGGGCGGACGTGACCACGATGTACAGGCAGAGGGCAACCAAACCGATACCGGCGATCCAGGCGGCGCGGTTCTCGGCATGCTCCACCCGCTCGAGGGAGCCCCCACGCGCCTCCGTCATCAGCCGCCAGAGCAAGGCCCCTCCCGAGACCAGCTCGATGACGCTGTCGATGCCGAACGCGGTCAGCAGGACGCTGCTCGCCAGAATACCGGCGCCGATGGCAACCACAGCTTCGATTGCCATCCACACGACGGTGACGACCTCGACACGGACGCCGGCGCGAATATCTGCCCTCCGCCGAATCGGCCCGATCGTTACTGGGGTGACCACAGTTCCTCCGCACCTAGACGAATCGCCGCGGGACCCACAACCCGGGAGCCACAATACGGGCAGGTGCCGCCGGGCTGTGCAGCCTCCTGGAGTAACCGCTCGGCTGCCGCCACGACCTGCTCGACCCGCGGGCCGGCGATCCGGTAGGTCACGAAGCGGCCGGATCGCTCCGCCTCGACCAGGCCGCAGCCACGGAGGCAAGCAAGGTGTTTCGACACGTTGGGCTGCGAGAGGCCTGTCACCGCAACAACATCGCCTACCGTCCTCGGCCGCGCACGAACGGCCAGGAGACACGAGAGTCGGGCCGGATCGGCGAGACCACGAAAGAGGGAGCCCAGTATCTCGAACGAGGGCGCAACCGCTCGGGGGCTCTCAACGACTGTCATATATAACTCCCCGGGAATATATTACCGGAGGAGTCTATCCTGACCACCGGAGTCGTACTTATCTGCGTGTACCCTCATATAATCAGGTATGTCTCACCACGCTGACTTGAAGCCACTCGATCCGGCATCGCTGGAGGCGGCGCGCTCCGCCATGCCGTCGGACGGCCGGCTGCAGTGGATCGTTGAAGCCGCCGAGGCGCTGGCCGATCCCACACGCATTCGCATGCTCTCCGCCCTCGCCCGACGCTCGCTCACCGTCCGCGACCTTGCGATTCTGGTGGGTGTCTCGGAGTCGGCAGTCT
>DATGJB010000045.1:0-19136 GCA_035295425.1 Chloroflexota bacterium
CTGGTTGTGGACGTCGGACTTACCGATGTTCCACTCGGTGATATAGACCGGGAGATTGCGCGTGTCGTTCGCCTTGATCATCTTCTGGATGGCCGGCCAGATTCGTCCGGTCCAGTGCTGCGGTACGGCTCTGGAGTTGAACCAGGACACGCCGCCGTAGAAGTGGAGGGAGACGCCGTCGGCCTGTCCGGTCCCCGTCTTGTTGCCGCTTGCATGGAGGAAGTCGGACAGCTCGCCCAGGCCCCACCACTGGTATTCATTCACACCAACCGGTCCGATGACCTTCACGTTTGGATCCGCGGCATGCATGGCACGCGCCTGCGCGTTGAACCCATCGATGTAGGCCTGGTACTTCGGATCGTTCTTCTTCCGGTAGAGCTTGATGTCCTCTTCGTTCCCGACCTCCATCATCGCCGGGATGTTGTTCTGCTTGTTGTAGGTTACCCAGGCTGCCGAGTTCTGGGGATCGTTCGCTTTGTACGGCTTCCCGATTGGCTGGCCGATATTGACGCCACCGGCTTTGCCGCCGTTCTTGAAGTTGGTCTCGAGCACCATCAGCTTGGCGCCAAACTCGCGAGCGTACTTCCAGCCCTCGGCCGGGCTGGCCACTGGCTTCCCCTTGAAGGTGGGGTTGGCCCAGTCGTAGTAGTCCGCAACAACGCCCCCAGGAAAACGCATGGCGCGGATCGGGGTCCGCGAGATCGCCTTGGCCGACGCGGCGCTCTGCTGTGCCTTGTCGTAGAACGCGAAGTAATTCACGCCATAGAACGTCTCCGGAATGGTCCGGATTACCTTGTTGGGATCGACCACAACCGTGTCGCTGCCCGAGCTTGCCGGAGTCGACGGGGGCTGTCCGGCCATCGCGGTGGCAGTGGGTGTGGCCTTCTGCTTGTGCTTGCCCTTGTGCTTGGCAGCATGA
The DNA here is from genome assembly GCA_035295425.1 of Chloroflexota bacterium. Lineage (GTDB taxonomy): Bacteria > Chloroflexota > UBA5177 > UBA5177 > UBA5177 > DATGJB01. The sequence goes on from DATGJB010000045.1 coordinate 920, forward strand.
ACCATCGTGCTGTTGGCGAACGTGATGCCCACCAGCACGGCGATGAGAAGCGCGCGAATCTTCATACGTTCAGTACCTTCCCTCAAGATGAGTTAGACCTTCCCGCCCAGCTCGATGCTACCGGGAACTGAAATCTGAGCCTCGCCGTCCGGATCTCCCGAAGCACCGACACGGTCTGCGAATCTCTCCCGCTCGTCTTCGGCGCGACGAGCGCTGTCTCGCTCCTTGACCTCAATGGTACGAGGACGAGCAGGTAGTAGCCAGCGTGAACCGGCCCTTGTAAGCGAAAGTTCAGCATGTTCAGGATGATATACTGCCATGCTCGCTGAGTTGACGTTATGCGCCCGCAGAGCTGCTACTTTGTCTGTTTTACCGCACGCAGCGGGAGCACCATGCTCTGCGAGGCACTTGTCAATACCGGCGTTGCGGGCCGGCCCGAGGAATACTTCCCGGACGACCATTTGTTCGTTGCCACCGGGGCGGCGCTGCAGCGCGCCGAGTGGGTGCAGGATTGGCGGAACGATCCGTTTGCCGAGAACTTGCAGCGCGTCTTCGACTGGGGAACGACGCCAAACGGCGTGTTCAGCGCGAAGCTCAAGGCAAACAGCTTGCCGTTCCTGCAGGCCGCACTCGGGGAGATGCCGGGAAACGAAGGGCTTGCGACCGGCGAGGCGTTGTCGACGGCGTTTCCCAACCTGCGGTACATCTGGGTGACGCGTCGTGACAAAGTGCGCCAGGCGATTTCCTATTTCCGGGCCAAGCAGTCGCGCCAATGGCAGATGCGCGCCGGGAAGAGCGGACGCAAGCGGACACTGCAGTTCAATTTCCCGCTCATCGAGCGGGTGATGCGCGAGATTACGCAGCACGAGGCGGCGTGGGCCCAGTTCTTTGCGGATTCACGGATCGTCCCGTTCACGGTCGTGTACGAAGACCTCGTCCTGGACTACGAGGGAACGGTGCGCCGGGCACTGGAGTATCTGCAGATTCCACTGCCTGCCGCGTTTGCCTTTCCGCCCCCGCGACTCCAGAAGCAGGCGGATGCCGTCTCGGAGGAGTGGGTGCGACGCTACTACGAGAGCCAGCGAGCGAATGACGCGCGCCGGATGATCGCGAATATTCCGGCGATGCTCAAGAGCGAGCCGCTGCGCGACACCTACCTCTTGCCGCGACTGCGCCGCGAGCTCGGCAGCGCTCCGGCTCGCCTGAAGCAGCAGGTGCTGCGCTCGCGAACGGAGAGCATGTAGCAGCGCGGCTGCCGATCAGGCTGGAGGCTCGGCGTAGCCGGCAAGGGTGCAGAGCTCGCCATAGATGCGCATGGCGCGCGGACCAGGATCGCCGCTCTTGCTCGTGCGCTTGAGGCCGGAGTCGACGAAGCCGGCATCCACCCGGGCGCCGAGGGCATGCTCGAGCAGCGGGAAGGCGGATCCGTCGAGTACCTGGTTGTAATGGAGAAACAGCCACTCGCCTTCCTGGCGGTGTTCTTCGAGCACGTGCTCGTACATCGAGCACCACATCTCGATGGCACGAGCGTACGAGTAGGTGAAGCGCAGGTTGCGAAGGTAGCGCTGTTCTTTGCACCCCTGCACGATGCTGGTTGCGGTTCTCGCCGGCTCACGGAAGACACACACGAAGACTGTGTTCCGGAGGTGGGGGCGCCACGCCGGTAAGGTATAGCTGAAGCGTGGGTCCTTGAAACAGTAGGGTTCGTGGGCGACCTGGGCGGTGATGCGGCGGCGAATCGCCTCGGTGTCGCGGACCGGCGTGCCCAGCGGGACAACCGCCAGCCATTGCTGCCCGTTTCTCGGCTGGAAGTAGAAGAGCTTATCCGGCAGCAGGCGGCGTAAGGGGCTCCGCGAGAGCGCCATGATGTCCTCGTTGAGGAAGTTGATCTCGGGATCCTCGAAGAAGCCTTTCGGATTGCGGTCGCGTGGCGGATAGAGATTGGCGCCCATGTAGTAGCCGGACTTGCTGAGCAGTCCGGTGACCATGCTGGTGCCGCTCCGGCCGGATCCCAGCACGAGGCAGTTACGCATGCTGACCGTTTCCACGCAGCGCTGTTCCTAGTGGCTCTTGCGGCGGGACAGGAGCTTCGGGCCGAGCTCGTACTCCGCGAGGTATCGAGTATAGCCCTGACGGGAGTACTTGCCGAGTGCGGCGCGAACCAGAAAGCGCCGCGGGTTGCGCGCAAACCGGCAGACTCGTCCGGCAAGCGTCTGCGGCTTCGTCCAGCGCTCGCGCAGCCGGTGCCCCCAGAGGTACACCTTGGCGCCGAAGGCCCCCCGCCCGACCGCGTAGTTGATCTGATGGGCCAGCGCGCTGCGCAGTCCGTAACGGCGGCCATAGGTGTGGTAGATGATCGAACGGGGCGTGGTCCACATCACGGTCCCCGCCTGCTCAGCGCGCAGGGCAAAATCGACATCCTCCGCCACCGGGAACTCGGTACCGGCACCCAGGTACTCGTCGAAGCCGCCCAACGCCTCCATCACCGAGCGACGCACGGCGAGATTCCCCCCACACCAGTAGAACCCGGGGGGCGCCGTGTAGCCCGACTCCGCCGGGCGATAGATGCGCTCGATAGTGTGAACGGCCGGGCAGGTGGAGATTCGGAAAGGGCGTGCGGCGGGAGCGACCACGTCGCCTCCCACGATGCCGACAGCCGGCTCCTGCTCGAAGCAGGCGGCGACTGTTGCCAGCCAGTCGGGCGCAGCCTCGCAATCGTCATCGGTGAAGGCCAGGATCTCTCCTCGCGCCTCCGCCGCCGCGCGGTTCATCCCGCGGCTGCGACCGAATTCAGCGATATGGGCGACGCGAATACGGGCGTCCCGGGACTGTGCCGCGGCGCACGCGCCGAGCAGCTCGGGATCATTGCCCTGGGCGCCAATGATCAGCTCCCAGTTGGTATAGGTCTGACCGATAATCGAGTCGACCAGGTGACGAATGACGTGCCCCCGGATCGAGGGGACACACACCGAGATCAACACCGCTCTTCCCCGCTGTGCACCGTCGCCCCGCTCGTGATGAGCGGTCGAATTCCTCGTAGCATAGCAGATGCATCCGCCTGGCGACCGGCGAATTGTTCCCGGCAAAAGGCGGGTGGTATACTCCCGCGCCTGCGTTCCGGCGATACCGCGTGGGGAAAGAGCCACAGATGCGTCCCAGTACCTCTTACCTTGTTTGCTATACCTCTCGGAGTGGGAGCACGTTCCTCAGTGAGGCGCTGGTCAATACCGGCGTGGCGGGGAGACCGGAAGAGTATTTCAATTCGACCGCTCGGGCGACGCTTGGCGCGCCGGTCTGGATCGAGGATTGGCGGACGAAATCCGTATCGGAGGCGCTGGCCGCGATCGTCGAGTACGGGACAACTGAGAACGGTGTTTTTGGGGCGCAGGTCGGCTGGTGGCAGCTCTCGAGCGTCACCGAGCAGCTCAGACGACAGACCGGGGACCGAACAACCCCGATGGCCCAGATCATCGGCGGGTTGTTCCCGAATCTGCGCTACATTTGGGTCACCCGGCGCGACAAGGTGCGGCAAGCGGTATCGCTAAGCAAGGCATACCAATCGGATGCATGGATGTCGCAGGGTGGCGCGGGATCGCGGCCGGAATCGCCGCGCTTCAATTTTCACTTCGTAACCGGGGCACTGCGCGAGATCATCGAGCACGAGGCGGCGTGGTCCGGGTACTTTGCGAGTGCCGGTATCGTGCCGCACACCGTGGTCTACGAAGATCTGGCCCTCGATTACGAGCCGACAGTTCGTCGCGTACTGGAGTTTCTAGAAATTCGCCTGCCTGAGGGCTACGTGTTCCCGGCGCCACGGATGCAGAAGCAGGCCGATGCCGTGTCCGAGGAGTGGGTGCGGCGGTACTACGAGAGCGAGCGAGCGAGCCGGCGCTGGCGACTCCTCGCCACCATCCCGGTAGCGCTCGGCAGCCGGACGCTGCGCCAGGCGTACATCGTTCCACGACTGAAGCGAGGGCTGAGTCGCGCCCCGGCACTGCTCAGGCGCCAGGGCTCGTGACGCGACGCCGAGACCGGGAGGGCGGCAGCCTTCAGCGCCGCCTGGCGGGAGCCAGGCGGCGAAACAGCCCGAACAGCGCATCGGCGTTCTTCGCGCCGTCGAACCGCTCCTCGACGATCTGCCGCCCGGCAAGTCCCATCTCCAGGGCCAGCGGCCGGTTGGCGACGAGCGCTTCAATGGCCTCGAGCAGGGCGCGGCCGTCGTCCGGCGGTACCAGAAAGCCGGTTTCACCCTGGCGCACGATCTCCGGGATGCCGCCCACCGGGCAGGAGATGACGGGGAGGCCGCAGGCCATCGCCTCGATTGAGGCCAGGGAGAAGCAGTCGGCGCGGGTCGGGAGCACCAGGGCGTCGCAGCGCGCGTAGAGCTCGCGCAGGCCGGGCTCGTTTGGACCGAATCCGCGGTAGACGTGGACGCCCGGCTCGCTCGCAAGGTCTTCTTTGGTGACCAGGTAAAGCTCGCACCTGCCGGTGAGATGCCGGCGAAAAGTATCGAGCAGCAGCGGTCCTCCCTTGCGCGCGTAGTCGGCGCCGACAAAGAGCAGCTTGAAGGGACCGGTCTCGGATGGCGGCAGGCCCTCCAGACGGTGGGGTGGGACCGTCCACTCCTGGAGATCGACGCCCGGAGGGATGACATGGATCCGCTCATCGGGGACGCCGTAATCGTCGTGGAACGAGCGGGCGGCCCATGTCGACCAGGGAGCGACCGCGGCGCAGCGGTCGAGAACGTACCGCTGCAGGCGATCGCGGATGGCTCGCTTGCGGGCGCCGGCTGCCGGCACGCCGTAGTAGATGTCGTAGACCGCGTCCATCAGACGCGGAGTGGTGTCGATGGTGTAGACGATCGCGGGCCGGCGCTTGAGGTGGGCATCGCAAGCGGCAAGCAGCGGCAGCAGGGGCAGCGTTACCTGCGTCAGCATGACGTCGTAGGAGCGGGCGAGGAGAGGGAGCGCGCCAATGGCCGAGCGCAGCGTTCCCTTGTGCGTCCAGCGTAGGAGAGGCAGGCGCTCGATCGCTCCGCCTTCCTGGTACGGGGTGATCGGCACGGTGTCGACGGCGAAGCCGGCCGGAGGTGGGACCGCCCGGATGTTCTCGTACTGGGTGCGGACCCCCGCGACCATCCATGGAACCAGAGCCAGCCGCACGCGGTCCCGCTCGGGCGCCGGATGGTCCTCCGCCGGGCTCAGGGAATCTGGTGCGCGTGGCACGGTCACGGGAAACGGATCGACGGAGGCGGCATAGGCCCAAGTCTACAGGACGAATCCGGCCTTCGCGATACGCTTAGGGGAGGGTGGCGATGCTCAGCCCGGACGACACACAGTTTGCGATTGTCTCCTTTGAGGGACCGGATCAATACGCACGGGCCGGTGGCCTGGCCGTCCGGGTGCGCGACCTGTCCCTGGCGCTCGCTCAGCTGGGATATCGCACGCACCTCTTCTTCCTCGGCGATCCGGCGCTTCCGGCCCGGGAAGAGCAGGGGAGACTGGTTTTGCACCGCTGGTGTCAGCCGGAGAGCGCTCGCTTCCCCGGCGGTGTCTACGACGGTGAATGGGAAAAGCTGCGGGTGCTGGAGGAAAGCCTCCCACCTGTTCTGGCCGACGAGATCGTCCGCGGCGCCGCCGATCGTGGAGCGATCACGATCATCATGGGCGAGGACTGGCAGACGGCCAGCACCATGATTCGAAGCGCCAGACTGCTGGACGAGGCCGGCCTGACCCACCACGCGGTTCCGGTCTGGACGGCTAACAACCTCTACGGTTTCGAGGCCATCGATCTGCCGGCGCTCGACCTGGCAGTGACCATCCTTACGGTGAGCCGCTACATGAAACACCGCATGCAGGCCTTCGGTCTGAATCCGTTGGTGACGCCGAACGGCATCGCGCCGGGCAGCCTGGTGCAGGTTCCAGCCGGTGAGAGGCAGCGGTTGCGTACCGCCTTCAGCAGCGATGTCGCCCTCTTCAAGATCGGCCGGTTCAGTCCAGACAAGCGCTGGCTCATGGCGATGGATGCGGTGGCCCTGCTGAACCGCGATGCCGGCTCGGCGCGGGCACGACTTCTTATCCGTGGCGACCGGTTGCCGTATGGACAGGAGGTGCTGGCGCACGCCCGGGCCCAGGGTCTGAGCGTGGCCGAGCTGCCGGATCGGTATGGCGACGTGGCGAGCCTGGCCGCGGCAGTTGCGGCCCATCCGGACGCCGACGTCCTCAACCTGACGAGCTTCCTGCCGGACTCCCTGCTCCCGGCCATCTATGCAGCGGTCGATGGGGTGCTGGCCAACAGCGCCCATGAGCCGTTCGGTCTGGTCGGTCTCGAGGTGATGGCCGCTGGAGGTTTGCCGTTCGTCGGCGCAACCGGGGAGGATTACGCCGAGCCGCTGCGCAATTCGGTGGTGCTCGACACGGACGATCCGCGCGAGATCGTCGTTCACCTGCGGCGTCTCCTGGCCCGCCCGGCCGAGATCGAGCAGCTCAAACGGAATGGCCTGGCGACGGCGCAACGCTACGTCTGGCCGGCAATTCTCGAGGAGCTCTTTGCCAAGCTCGAGTACGCTGCGCTGACGCGTGGCGTCGCCAGGAGCAAGGATGTGCCGGTATGAAAGCGGTGGTCATGGCGGGAGGCGAGGGGTCGCGGCTGCGTCCACTCACCCTGGGTCGACCCAAGCCGATGGTTCCGCTTGTCAACCGGCCGATGCTCGAGCACATCCTGCTGCTGCTCAAGCGGAACGGCATCACCGAAGTTGTGCTGACCGTGCAGTACATGGCGTCGTACATCCAGGATCGCATCGGGGACGGCAACGATCTTGGCATGCGCATCTCCTATAGCGTCGAGGACCAGCCGCTCGGTACCGCGGGAAGTGTCCGGCAGGCAGCGGATTCTCTGGACGATACGTTCCTCGTCATCAGTGGTGATGCGCTCACCGACTTCGACCTCAACCGGATCGTCGATTTTCACCGCGAGGCAAACGCCATGGCGACGCTCACTCTCTACCGGGTGGCAAGCCCGCTCGAGTACGGAGTCGTGGTTACCGGCCCCGACAGTAGAGTCCGCGAGTTTCAGGAGAAGCCGAGCTGGAGCGAGGTACTGACCGACACGATCAATACCGGCATCTACGTCCTCGAGCCGTCGATTTTCGAGTACTACGAGCGAGATCAGGTCTTCGACTTCAGCAAGGATCTCTTTCCACTCCTCTTGAAGGATGATCGCCCCCTCTACGGCTACGTAGCGGAAGGCTACTGGACTGATGTCGGCAGTATCGAGGAGTACGTGCGGGCGACGCGCGATGTGCTTGCCGGTAAGGTGGCGATTGCCTGGGGCGCCGCCGAGGAAGACGCGGAGACCGCCCCCGGGATCCGGCGCGAGCAGGGTGTCGCCGTGGACCCAGGAGCGATCCTGGAGCCGCCGATCTACCTGGGCAGGGATGTTCGCATCGCGGCCGGATCGATCCTGCACGGCCCAACCGTCGTAGGCGACAACTGCGTGGTGGAACGGCACGCGCACCTCGACCGGAGCATCATCTGGCGGAATAGCTACCTGGGCACACACTCCGAGATTCGCGGCAGCCTGCTTGGCGCAGAGTGCAACGTCAGGTCGAATACTGTCGTGTTCGAAAACGCGGTTATCGGCGACGGGACCGTCCTTGGCCGTGGCGCAATCATCCAGCCCAACGTCAAGATCTGGCCCCACAAGGAGATCGAAGCCGGCGCAGTGGTCTCGACCAGTATCATCTGGGGCTCCGGCGGCCGGCGCGTGCTCTACGGGCGGCGAGGAGTCACGGGACTCATCAACACCGATTTCACGCCGGAAAGCCTCGCCAAGCTGGGCTCGGCCTACGCGTCCACCCTGCCGCTGGGGGCCTACGTGACGATCAACCGCGATCTGGCAGTGCCCTCGCGGATGCTGAAGCGAGCGCTTGGCGCGGGCCTGCCCTCAGCCGGGGCGAATGTCATGGATCTCTCGGCGGTGCCGATCCCGGTGGCTCGCTTTTACACCGGGATATCCGATGCCGCCGGCGGCGTTCACGTGCGCATCTCGTCGCAGGATCGCTCGATGATGTACATTGCCTTCTTCGACCGCAGCGGCATGGACCTGGACAAGGCCACGCAGCGCAAGGTCGAGACGGCGTATTTCCGTGAAGACTTCCGGCGCGCGCACGTCGACGATATCGGGATTACCACCTACGCGCCCGATGTCATCGAACGGTACTGCCGGGCATTCACCGATCGGGTGGACCGGGATGCCGTTGCACGCTCAGGGTATCGACTGGTCGTGGATTACTCATTCGGCGCCACCAGCGAGATTCTGCCCGGTCTGCTGCGCTCGCTGGGCTGTCACGTGATCGATCTCAATGCCAACCAGGGCCTGACCCGCACCGTACGCTCTTTTGCCGAGTACGCCACGGCCTACGATGAGCTCTCGCGGATCATTTCTGCCCTGGACTTCGACCTCGGCTTCATGCTCGACGTCAACGGCGAGCGCCTGGAGGTGGTCGACGGGAACGGTCGGAGGGTCTCCCAGATGCAGGTTCTGGGAGCGCTTGCCGATCTCGTCTTTCGGGCCCACAAAGGCGCTGGGGTCGCGGTGCCGGTCGACGCGCCGTCGATGTTCGACACGCTGGCAGCTCAAACCGGCGGCAAGATCATCCGTACCCGGGTCGACACGCAATCCTTGATGGCGGCCGCGGCGCAGAAGAGCGTTCGCCTGGGTGGTGACGGGCGAGGCAGAACGATCTTCCCCGAGCTCCACCCGGCATTCGACGCCATGTTTACGGTGGCGAAGCTGCTCGAGCTCCTGTCGCTTGCGCACATCAGACTCGACGAGGTCGTGGCCGGGCTGCCGAGGTGGCATGTCGCGGAGCGGGATGTGGCGTGCCCGTGGGATAGGAAGGGACGGGTTATGCGCATGCTGGGCGAGCAGTACCGGGAGCGCCGGGTCCGAACGCCTGATGGCATCAAGATTCCGGCTTCGGGCCGATCGGCTTCGGCCAGGGGGAAGAGCGCGGCGTCCGACGAGGGTGGAAGGGAGGATTGGGTGCTGATCCTACCAGACCCGGACGAGCCGCAGTTTCACCTGGTGGCGGAAGCGCAATCCGATGCCGGGGCGCAGGCATTGGTCGACAAGTACGCCGGAATCGTTACAGGTTTGCAGGTGTAGCTCCGCGTCGGATGCCGGCCGCACGCTCGGCCAGCTCCCCTGGGCCCAGCCGCGGCGCCCGGTGTCGCGAGTCTCCGAACATCTGTCCAGTCCGGAATTGCGACAGCACTTCGTATCACCGAGGTGGGTGGTGCGCGAGGCGCCGCCCGCCTCGCTGCATCCACACGTCCGCGAGCGGTATCGGCGGACGTCCGGGGTCGCCTCACGCCCAGGCTCCATCGAAGGCCTCTGTCCGCCGAGCAGTCGGTAGCGCTGCCATGTCCCGCCGGATGAACTGCTGGTCAAAGAGCTCCAACTGCGCGAGACGGGAACCGATAAGTCCGCCTGAAGGTCGGTTTCACCGCGGACGATACCACTCGAGCACGGAGCGACGGCCCCATCCGTGTCCGCTCTTTCCCTGGAATCGGGCGCCGTGGAGCTCCGGCGCGTACCGGGTCGCTTCTCGCCCCGCCGCACGGTGTGAAGCCTTACGCATGTTCCGGATCCTCAGGCGGGCCATGGACATCGAGTCGGGATAGGAGTATAGTGGGCATGCGCAGGCGAGTTGCTCGAATCGAGGAGCTCGGGAGTGTGCGTCCGGGTACGGAGTGGCGCCGGCGGAAAGAGGTCCGAGGGCGTGTTCGGTTCATGAAGGAGAAGACGGATGGTAGTGACGACACCGAGAGATTTGCGTTCGTCTGGCGAGGGCAGGAGGCTGAGTATGGGGAAAGGGCGAGCCATCGCTGCTGGCGTTGCCCTGACGCTGGTCATGGTACCGGCTTCCGTGCCGGCGAACGCTGCTGGACGCCCAGTGCCGAAGCTGAATGTAGCCTCCGGGACGAAACCAAACAACCCGCCCGCGACGTTCTACTGCACCCCGCTGACCGTCGGAGCCGGGGATACATGCTACGGAGTCGGCTCCCTGAACAGCGAGAACGGCGGGTCTAGCAACAGCGCCTTTGGTTTCAATGCGCTCTTCGCCAACACCACGGGATACGACAACACGGCTGCCGGGTTCGTGGCGCTCTACAACAACACCACGGGCATGGAGAATACAGCTGCCGGGTATGGGGCGCTCAACGCCAACACCATGGGTGGGGAGAATACAGCTGCGGGCTACTCAGCGCTGTACGCCAATACGACGGGCAACTCCAACATGGCTGCTGGGTTTGATGCGCTCTACTCCAACACCACGGGGTACGACAACACGGCTGCTGGGTTCGTGGCACTCTACAACAACACCACGGGTGGGGAGAATACAGCTGCCGGGTATGGGGCGCTCAACGCCAACACCATGGGGAATGGCGAGACGGCGACCGGGTATGGGGCGCTCTATTCGGACAACAACACTTCGGGGAACAGCCAGAACACCGCCGATGGCTATCAGGTGCTGTACCACAACACCGGTAGTACGAGTGCGAATCAGGGACTGGACAACACCGGCACCGGCTGGCAAGCGCTCTACTCCAACACCACGGGCAACTGGGAGACCGCCGATGGGGTGAGTGCGCTCTACTCCGATACCACCGGAATCTTCAATACGGCGACCGGGGGACAGGCGTTGTACGCCAACACGACCGGCGGGTTCAACACGGCAGACGGGGTGGATGCGCTCTACGCGACCAGCACGGGGAGCCAGAACACCGCCAGCGGGGACGCGGCGCTGTTCGCTGACACGACCGGCGGGAACAATACGGCACTAGGCTATGGAGCCGGAGTGACGGGTACGAGCAGCAACGCCAACACCACAGGCTCGAACAACACCTTCATCGGCTACAACGCCGGACCAGGCACATCCAGCCAGCTCAGCAATGCCACGGCGATTGGGGAGAACGCGCTGGTGAGCGAGAACAATGCGTTGGCGCTCGGTGGGACGGGAGCCGATGCAGTGAAGGTGGGCATCGGCACACAGACCCCGCAGAGCCAGCTGCAGGTGGCGGGATCGAGCTTTGGCGTCTACGTGCAGTTCCCAACCGTCTCCAGCACTGGCGCGCCGCCCGCAGCAGACTGCAATACCACCACATTCGTCGGCCGCATGGTGGAGGTGTACAGCACCAAGGCATTGAACCTCTATGCCTGTGCCCCAACCGGCAAGTGGGTCATCGCCAAGTAACAGCGACGGCGTAGCTGACAGGGAGCAACCAGCAGGGGGATGGCGTGCATGGCGCCACTCGCCTTGCGGTGTCCACAGGTGCGTGGGACGAGATGCCCACGAAGTAACGAGGCCGTGGAGACGGCGCAGGCGGCCTGGGTCACCGTGTCAGTGCGACCCCTCGGCAGCGCCGAATGTCGCTGAAGAAGCGGTGCTATCTGTCCCTGAGGACACAGGTGCGGCGGGTCGGGCCTCTTCCTCGCTCACGAACACGCGGTTCCCGCCGGCGGCCTTGGCGCGGTACATCGCCTGGTCGGCGCGGCTGAACATCTCGAACTGCCGATCGTCCACGGCGAAGGCAGCCACGCCGACACTGATAGTGATGCCGGCAGCGCCGGCAGCAGCCGAGAGGCGGTGCTGCTCGACCCTTTCGCGCAGCCGCTCGGCGGTGGTGCGCGCTTCGGTCAGCGAGCTGTTCACCAGCAGGACGCAGAACTCCTCGCCGCCGTAGCGCGCGACGATATCCTCGCCGCGCATGTGGTCGCGTAGCAGACCGCCGATCTCCTGGAGCACCCGGTCGCCGGCATCATGGCCGTAGCGGTCATTGACCTGCTTGAATTGATCGATGTCGAGAATCAGGCAGGCGAGCGGCTGACCGCTCCGCAGGACTCGATGCCGCTCTTCCTTATAGCTTTCGATCAAGTACCGGCGGTTCCAGAGCTGGACCAGGGGGTCGGTAATCGCATCGACGCGTAGCTGTTCGTACAGCCGGGCGCGATCGAAGGCGATCGCTGCCTGCGCGCCCACGATCTCGAGCAGGCGCAGCGAGTTCTCGTCGAACTGGGCCCGACCGAGCTTCGACACCGTCATGACCCCGCGCACGCGCCCCTCGTATTTCAGCGGAACCCCAACCATCGACGCTTCGCGGCGCCCGGTATCGCTGAGGAAGAGGACGCGAGGATCCTCCAGGATGTTCGGGATAACGCTGGGCTCGCCGTGTGCCGCAATCCAGCCGGTGAACCCCTCGCCGACCTGGATCTGCAGAGGGTGGTCACCGTCGTCCGGAGGGTACACATACAGCGAGGTCAGCAGCTGGCGGCTCTCGTCAAGGGTGAGGATGCGACACTCCCAGTAGTCGATCAGTCGCTTCAGCTCGGTGGCAATGTGCTCGGCGATCGTCTGCATGTCGTGAAGCGGCGCAATCGCCTGGATGATGCTCTGCACCGCCTGGAGCTCGCTGGCCCGCTCCCGCTGCTCGGAGAAGAGGCGGGCGTTGTCGATCGCGATTGCCGCCTGGCTGGCGAAGAGGGACAGCGGATCGAGATCCTCCGGCGAGAAGGCATTCACTCCCTCCCGGCCGATATCGAGCACCCCGATAACGCGAGCCCCCTGCTTCAGCGGCATTGCCAGTTCAGAGAAGACGCCGGGTAGGCCGTGATGGAGATAGCCCGGGAACTCTCGCACGTCGGGGACGATCACCGCGGTGCCCCGCTCGAAGGCCAGCCCGGAAACGCCCTGTCCGAAGGGGATCTTGAGTGTCGTGCTGCGGTCCTCCACGACGGAAGTCGTGACCTCACGCGCCCCGATCGAGCCCATGATGTCCAGCACGCCCTCCGTGTGGTCGGGAAGCATGATGCTGGCATAGGCATACGGCATGACGTTGCGGATCGAGACCAGGATGGCTTCTAAGGCGGAGCGCAGGTCGAGTGCGCTATTCAGCGTCTTTGCAACGTGAAGTAGCGCTTGCATCTGGCGCATCGACTCCCGACTCCGGGCGTAGAGGCGTGCGTTATCGATCGCGATTGCCGCTTCCGCCGCGATGACCGAGAGCGTCTCCAGATCCTGCGTGCTGTAAGCGCCGATCCGGGAGCTCTCCACCGATAGCACCCCAATCGCGCGGCTTCCCGTGCTCATCGGAGCGAACATCACGGCCTGTCCTTCGTCCTCTCCGACGGTCATGGTCGGTATGCCTCGCTCGGCCGCGTAGTGCCGGTAGGCGGCGATGTTCTCGAAGAGGAGAGGAGTCCCTTCCTTTACTACCAGGCTCGTGATGTTGTTACCGAAGGGTATGCGCTGGTCGGAGATCAGGTGGCCGCCCTCGCGCAGATACGGGATCGAAAGCGATTCCTGCTCCGCCTCCAGAATCGCGATGGAGAACAGCGTTGCGTCCATCACCCGCGCGATTTGCTGGTAGATGGTTTCGTAGAGGGTGGAGAGGTCGAGCGTGGAGGAGAGGACACGGCTGATCTCGCTCAGCGTGTCGAGGTGCTCGGAGCTCGACTGCGCAGCTGCGTCGCTACTGTTCTGCATAGGTAGTGCTGAGTCTACCCTACTTCCGGTATGACGGCAAGACGCAGGAGAATCGTGTCGATTTTGCGGACGCTCATTCGTCACCTCTTCGGACCGGCATGCACAAAGGCCGGCCGAGTACGATAAGCACACCACAGGAGGGTGCGATGGCGCAGTACATGTTGATCTTGCGGGGCGGCGAGGACTCCTGGAAGAGTCTCACGCCGGAACAGACGCGTGAGGCTTACCAGCGGTATTTCGACTGGTCGGCCCGGCTGGAGCGGGAAAACCGTGCCCGCGGCGGCAACGAGCTGTACCCGACGGGAAGGGTTGTGCGAACCAACGGACAGGGTATCGTGGACGGACCATACGCCGAAACCAAGGAGGGAATCGGCGGCTACTTCATCGTCGAGGCCGCGGACTACGACGACGCGGTCCAGGTAGCCAGAGGGTGCCCGATCCTCCTGCACGACGGCTTCGTTGAGATCCGTGAGTGTGTCGATCACTCGGGCGGAGCCGCGGCCCGGGGAGCGGATGCCTGAGATTCCGGTCGCGGTCGCCCTCGCCGGGGATAGCGGGGCGAGCCAAGCGGAAGACACGCATCGGCTCGTGGACCACCTGTTCCGCCGGAGTGCGGGGCAGGTGGTCTCGACCCTGACCCGCATCTTTGGACCGCAGCACCTTCAGCTGGCCGAAGATGTGGTGCAAGAGGCGCTCATCAAGGCGCTGCGCAGCTGGACCTACCACGGTGTGCCCGACAATCCCGCCGCCTGGATCATGCAGGTGGCCAGAAATGCCGCGCTCGACGCGTTGCGGCGGGAGCGAAGTCTGCGCGATCGTCGGGAGCTGCTGGCGGGAGAGCTGGAGCGGGAGCTCAGCGGCGCGATTCAGCCCGAGGTGCTCGATCATGGGGTGCGCGATGATCAATTGCGCATGATCTTCATGTGCTGTCACCCGGCGATTGCGCACGATGCGCAGGTCGCGTTGACGCTGAAGACGATAGGCGGCTTCACGGTGGGCGAGATCGCAGGCGCCTTTCTGGTACCCGAGCGTACGATCGCCCAGCGCTTGGTGCGCGTGAAGCGGAGCATCCGGCGCCACAAGCTGCCGTTCGTTCTGCCCGAGGCGTGCGAGCTGGAGGGCCGCCTGGAAGCCGTGCTGGATGTTCTGTACGGACTCTTCAGCGAAGGGTACGAAGCGCATCTCGGCGAGGAGTTGATCCGGCACGAGCTGATTGCCGAGTCAATCCGGCTGACGGCATTGCTTGCCGAGCATCCCATTGGAGACCGTCCGAAGGTGCATGCGCTACTGGCACTGATGCTCCTGGAGGCAGCGCGGCTCCCGGCCCGAACCGATGCTGGTGGCGAGCTGCTGCTGCTAGAGGAGCAGGATCGGGAACAATGGGACCGGGCAATGATCGGCGCCGGCATGAGCGAGCTGGAGCGGTCCGCTTGCGGCGATGAGCTAACGCTCTACCACGTACAGGCGGGCATCGCCGCCTGTCACGCCTGTGCAGCGAGCTACGGGGAAACCCCCTGGGATCGCATCCTGGCCGACTACGATCGTCTGGTGCTCTTGAACCCCTCACCGGTGGTCGAGCTCAACCGGGCGGTGGCGCTGGCGATGGTGGAAGGAGCAGAGGCAGGGCTGGCAGAGGTCGACCGCCTGGGCGCGGTGCCGGTGATGCGATCGTATCGTCTCTGGCATGCGACGCGCGGTGAGCTCTTGCACCGCAGCGGCAATCTCGCCGGCGCCGCAGCGGCGTACCGGCGGGCGGCCGAATTGACCGCGAATGGAGCGGAGCGCAGGTTCCTGGAGCGCAAGGTCCGAGAGGTAGCCTGTGGCCGTGACCGCGGAACCCGGGATGCAGCTACCCCGCCACCCGTGGGTTGCTCGGGACATTCCGGCGGTTGAGCGCCGTGGTACCGCGGGCCAGCGAACGCAACAGGCCGGCGAAGGTCAAGACCCAGGCAAAGAGGGCGACGTAGACGGCGTAGCGGGGGATGGTGAACAGGAACCCCAGGCTGGTGGCCTGCGCCAGCTGGTAGGTACAGGCGGTGTACATACCGAGCGGGAAGACCATGCTCCAGTACTGGAGGTCGTAGTGGGCGGGGTAGCGCTGAATGACGTAGCGCCAGAACCCCAGTACGAGGAGTAAGGGGATCCACCAGAGACCAGCCGCCCAGAAGAACAGCGTGAAGCCTTTCAGGAAGTGAGTGATAGTCGCCAGGAAAGGCCAGCGTGGCGCGAGGAGCGTGAGCTGCGCTCCGGCCAGCGTGGTAATCGCCACCGCCCCAATGTTGATCCAGTAGGGTGCGGCCAGCGCCTCGGCCGTCACCGGGAAGAAGACCAGCCGGTAGAAGATCAACGAGATGAGCACGATGTAGAGCATGCAGCCGGTGAACCAGAGACAGAGCATGGCGAAGAGGAACCGGCCGTCGGCCGGCGCGATACGGGGCGCGATCACCGCGCCGAGATAGGCAACCGCCTGGGTCGCAACCACGGCCAGCAGCCAGGTGGCGTCCAGCCCCACGTCCAGCCCGGGCTTGTCGGCCCGCACCATGACGATGGCGAAGAAGGCGTAGGTGAGGAGCAGCCCAGAAGAGCACCACGGCGACGGCATGCATCCCCTGCTGCTCGGCGGCGATCGAACGATGCCGCTTGCCATGACCACGGCAAACGCCCCGGGATCGAGCCGGCCGATAGTTGCCGCCGGCCGGTAGCGCAGCACGAGGTTGTCTGCGAGGGACATGCGAGAGCTCTCCCTTCAGTATGGAAGGGGCAGAAGGAGGCGTGCGCCATGGCACGACCATCGCGCACGACGGCATCGACGAGCCGCGGCAGGAACGTGGCGTCACACATAATCTGTAACCAAAACGCAACATGGACTCGTAGACGTGGCGCAGGCCGGAGTGTAGAGTATTGACAACGAGAGGGGAATAGATCGACGAGACGAGAGGGAAGGGACATGAAAGATGGGTTTCGGCGCCGAGCGGTCTTTGCTTGTGGCACTGTGCTCTGTGCAACGCTGGTGGCAGTGTGGCCGCTGGGGAGAGCAGATGCGACCGCCGGCTGTCGCACCGATCCGCTGGTGACACTCTCGAATAGCCATCTGCACCTGACATAGAGGAAATCCCGGCGGGATGACCACACTTCGGCGCCAATGGCCGCAGCCCATCCTTGCCAGTATCGCGCTGGCCGCCGCTCTGGGGAGCATGGCCGCGAGCTGGCTTATCTCCGGTTCTGCCGCCGTGCACTCTGATCCCCTCGGGTATGGCACGCTGGGCGGGCTGCTTGCGCTCGCGCTGGTGGTCTGCTACCCGATTACCGTCCACGTCAGGCAGAACACCAAGACTCAGATCACGACGGTTCTGGTCTATCTCCTGGTCGTGCTGGTTCCGGTTCCCGCAGCGTGCGCGCTGGTGTTTCTGTCTATCTGCCTGGGCGAGCTGCGGGTGCGCCGGGAGCGCGGAACGTACCTCACCGACATCGCGACGCAGGTCGGACGTGGTACGGTCTGCGCGCTGGGCGCAAGTCTGGTGGCGCATGTCGGCGCGCCGGGCACGACGGCTCGGGAGGCGGGGATCGTGGCGGCGGCCGGCGTGCTGTGGCTGGGAGACGCTCTGACCCTCCCCGCCCTGATGTACCCCATAACTGGAGAGCGTCTGCTGACCGTAATTCGTGGCTTTGTACGTGAAGCCGCCGCGTTCGAAGCAGCGCTCTACCTGTTAGGCATTCTGGGCGTCGAGGCGGCCCTTCACGCGATGTGGTCACTGGCGCTCCTCGTCCTGCCCATTGCTCTGGTCTACGTGGCCGGCAAGCGCAACAAGGAGATGCAGGTCAGCACCGCGACGCTGCTCGAGCACATGGCCGACGCCGTGGACCTTCGTGATCCATACACCGGGGGACATTCCCGGCGGGTCACTGAGTATGTGCGTGCAATCCTGCAAGAGATGGCACTGCACGGTCCGGACGTCGAGCTGATCATCACCGCTGCCCGGGTCCACGACATCGGCAAGATCGGCATTCCCGACGCCATCCTCCTCAAGGATGGGCAGCTGAACGGTGACGAGCGGGCCATCATGGATAGCCACCCGGAGAAAGGTGACGAGTTCCTCCGCCGCCATTCTGATTTCAGTCGTGGGGCGGCGATCGTCCTGCATCACCATGAGCGGTGGGATGGCGAAGGGTACCCGCATCGCTTGCGTGGCACGGAGATCCCGTTCGGAGCCCGGGTGATTGCGGTGGCGGACTCCTTCGACGCCATGACCAGCGATCGCCCGTATCGACGTGGTATGTCTCCGGATCGGGCTGCCGCTATCCTGCGCGAAGGCCGCGGGCGGCAGTGGGACGGAGCGGTCGTCGATGCCTTTCTGCGCACCATTGCCGATCGCCTCGCCGTTACAGCGCCTCCACAGCTCTCCGTCGTCTCTTCACGTGATGAGGTGGATGTCTCGCCGACCGCGGCGCTGGCGTGACCCGAGACGGCACGTCCCGGCCCCTCGAGATTGGATCGTGGGTTTCCGGACAGGAGACGGATCGCAGCCGCACATGCCCATTTCCGGGGCAATGGCCGGTAGGTACGTGCCACGCGGATCGCGGCCAAAGGCCAATCGTTTTGCCCAGGTCGATGGACACCGCAGCAACGCAGAGGGATCGAGCTGGGCGCTGCGCCCAACTCGAAAGCCC
>DATGJB010000046.1:0-28910 GCA_035295425.1 Chloroflexota bacterium
CTTGATCTTCCCCAATCTCGACGCCGCCACCGCCGCTTTCAAAGTTCTCGCCGAGCTGGGACAGGCGCACGTCGTCGGGCCGGTGCTGCTCGGCGCCGAGCGATCGGTACACCCCCTGCCCCCCGGCGCCGACGCTCACGCCGTGCTCCTCCTCGGCGCCCTCGCGACGGTCGAAGCCCAGGCCCGCGAGCGACCCACATCCGCGGTCAGCAGCCCGAGCGCCGGTCGGTAATCCCGCGAACCGGTCACACGTGCCGACCGGCCGCCAGCCTGGAGCCCACATGCGACCGAAGGCCGAGCCCCCCCGTGTCGGACGGTTTCAGAGCGGCCCGGCTCCGTCCCGGGACCGGGCCGCCATCACTGTCAGAGAGATGTGCCTACGAGCACGTCGTGAACTTCCACGGCTCGTAGCCGACTGCCCACTCGTTGCCCGAGCCAGCGTTGTTGGGCGAGTACTCCTCGAGGTGGTAGGCGCTGCAGCTGTTGGTGGGGTCGATGGCCGTCGCGGCGTAGTCGCCCCAGCGCTGGCCGGCGCCCGGCGCGAACGCCTGTCCCTTCACCTCAACCTGTTCCTTCAGCATGGTGCCCAGCTTGTACCCGGCGGGCCGGCCCGTCACGTCGATTCCCGGATAGACCTTTGCGGAGGTGTAGGTGTAGCCCATCACCACATCGCCGCTCTTGTCGACGGCGAGATCGGGGAAGAAGCGATAGACCCCCTTGCTCCCCACCATCCCCTGCTGCACCAGAGACGGTGTCGCGTCCACGTTGCCAACCTGGTACCACTGAACGCAGTCGACGACGCCGCCCAGATTGCAGGATATCGAGTGCGCGCCGTAGATCGTCCCGTCCGGCGCCAGATAAGCCGCCAGCTCGCGCGCGTCGTTGGTGACCACGCTACCGCCCTTCTGCTGGGCGGTGACCGGCTGATTGAACGCGGTCACCGTCACCGAGCCCTGCATCGTGAAGGTGTTGGTGGTGAACGGATTCGCCCACTTCCAGATGTTCACGTTGGAGCAGGTCGGTGGACAGATGCCGTTGTCGACCGAGATGAAGTAGCCGGGCTCGACATACGGGTCGGAGGTGGTTCCCAGCTGACGAACCGGATTGACCGCGTCGTAGTTTGGCGTGAGGGTCTGGCTCACCACGGTCGCATTCGCGCCGGACTCCAGCTGACTCTTGTTGACGGCAAACAACAGATCCCCGATGAAGCTCGACCCGTTGAGGAACTGGTCGGTTTGCAGATAGACGGCGTCACTGCCGATGGCGATACGAGGCTGATCGAGGAAATCGCTCTTCACCGGCTCCGGCACGGCATACACCCACCACTTGCCGGTCGGGTCGGACGTCTGGCTGACGGCCAGACAGAGCGAGCCGTCATTTCCAGACGCCGTTGGCGTCTGCATGATGTAGTGACCGGTCACCGCGTCGTACTCACCGGTTGGGTCGAAGTCGAACGAGTGACAGCCGGTGTTCGCCTGCATAACGGAGTAGAACTGCGTCGGACCGGCCAGAAGGGCGCCCGAACGGTCGTAGATCTTGAACGCCGTGTTGAATTCCGAGATGATATCGCTCTGGCCGACGATGAGGCCGCCGTCCGGCGGGTTCCAGCCACCGCTCTCCGTGTAATTGCCCGAGTTCTGGAAGGCGCCAATCGACTTTAACTTCGCCGCCTTGCCGGTCCCAGGGACCGGCGAGCCGACATCCTGAACGCCCTGCGTTGGCCCCTGCGTCAGCGCGACCTGCTGTGCCCTGGACATGGCCGCGAGGCCCCCGGCGTGCAGGAAGGGCGGCGCCGAGCTTCGCGCCGGCGCCACGCCGGAATGAAGCTGCCTCAAATCGACGGTGACGGGGCTTATAGTGAACCGCTGCGACTGGGTCTGCGCGCGGACCCCGCCCGACGCCTGCAGAGTCAGCCCGATACCCACAACCGCGGTCGCCGCCGCCACGCGTGACAGGAAACCGAGCCGCGATGATTCTCGTCCCATGTGAAAGCCACCCTCCTCGCTCGAACCGCGGGCGCCTCACCGGGCCCGCTCACAGAACTCGATCACAGCCGCGGCGCAGCCGGCCGCCGCGCCGCACAGGTACCAGTACCCCCTCTCCTTCGTCGTCGCCGGCGGAGGCTCATCCGCTCTTCTCCGCCGCGATCCGCGCCCAAAGCCGAGAGCTCCGTCCCGTGCTCAGGGCAAATCATAGCAGAGGAAGACGCCATCGTGTGCGTCCCCCGGCATGTATGCGCGACGACTCCGGCCCACGCGAACGCTGACGGAAGGGCGCCCCACCTCGTCCTCCCAACCGGACCACCAACGCGCGCGTAACCCGGCGACGAATATACCGTACACGCCGAACCTGTGCATGAGAGGGAGATGCGCCACTGAAGATGCGTCATCGGTGACAGGATTGACTCTGCCGCCCTCATGGCCTAGAGTGATCGTGGCTCCATGCCGATTCGCGGCAGGTGCCGGTACGGTAAACGGAAAGGAATTGCGCCACGCGAGCGGCCGGCTCGATCGATGCCGGCCGTCGTCCGCGCCGGGTGAAAGCTCGGACGCTTGCGGGAAAGGAGGATACGCGTCGTACGCGAACGCAGGTGCGACCGTGATTCGTGGGATACCCCGGATCCCCGCCCTGCCACCCGCGAAGGCGGCCCGCTGCAATGTGCGGTGGTGCCGTCTGAAGTCAGATCCGAATGTGATCTCGAAAGGAAGAGGTAGCTAAGTGAGAGTAAGATTCAGTGCGGCCAGGGGTATCCTGGTCGCGGTCGTCGCCGGCGCCACCGTTCTTGGTGTCGGTCAGGTCAGCGCCAGTGCAGGCAACCCCTACGCCCTTCCGAAGAGCCCGATCTCGGCGAGCACCCTCATGGCGCAGGCGGTTCACGCCGGCAAGATCACGCCGCAGGCATCATCTCTGTCCGGTCCGCAATCCAAGCCGCTGACGAACGTCGAGGCTTCCCCCGGCGGCCAGCCCGTCGACGAGGACCCAATCGCCACGAATCCAGCGAATAGTCAGCAGCTCCTCAGTGGCGGCAATGACTACAACTGCGGAAACATCCAGGGCTTCTACAGCTCGAGTAACGGCGGCACAACCTGGAGCCATTTCTGCATGCAGAACCTGCCAGGATCGAGCGGCTGCGGTGACCCGGCGGTCGGCTACGATCTGACCGGCGCGTCGTACATCATGGGCCTCGACTGCAGCGGTGCCGGCGACGGCATTTTCCAGAAGTCGACGAACAACGGCGGCAGCTGGAGCGCACCCGCCGAGGCGGTCAAGTACCTGCTCTCGGGTGCGTTCGTCGACAAAGAGTGGCTGCAGATCGACACCAACGCGTCGAGTCCCGGCAAGAACAATCTCTATGCCTGCGCCACGCAGTTTGATGGCAACAACGGCACCGAGATCAGCGTCTCGCACTCCTACGACGGCGGCGGCACGTGGGCAACGGTTGCGGCAACGTCGCTGGCATCGTATCCGACGATCAACCAGTTCTGTGACCTCACCACGGGTCCCGACGGGTCGGTGTACCTGAGCTGGATGCAGTGCGTCGCCAACGGCCCGTCCGGTGATTGCGGCGGCACGAACGCCACCATGTACGAGGCCAAGTCCTCGGACTTCGGCAAGACCTGGAGCGCGCCGGTCACGATCGGCACGGCCGCCCTCGCCCCCGACTCCTGTGGCGCCTTCTATGGCTGCTGGCCGGGAACAAGCGAGCGCCTGAGCGACATTCCAGTCATCAGCGCCAGTCCGACCAATGGCCACGTCTACGCCGTGTACTACAACTACACCGGCACCAAGACCCAGTTCGTCTACAGTACGTCCACCGACGGTGGCGCGACCTGGAGCGCCGCGACTCCTGTGTTCACCAAGGACAAGGGCAACGAGGTCTTCCAGTGGGACACCGTGAGCGCCACCGGCGTGCTCGGAGTCACCGGCATGGTCAGCACGTCGCCGACAGCGACGACCTACAACGAGTACGCGTACCTCAACACCGCGCCTCCGGCGCAGAAGGCCGCGTTCTCGCACACCAAGCTTTCCACCAAGACGTCGAGCACAACCAGCGACGGCTTCGGTGGTGGCTTCATCGGCGACTACACCGGCAATAGCTGGTCAGGTACAACACTCCACGCCTCCTGGATGGACACCCGCAACGGGAACTCCCAGGACTTCACAGGCGGCTTGGTCTCGAAGAAGTAACGGTCGCACCCTGCGCCGGCGTTGTGTGACGCCGCGCAACCGGTAACCGTTAAGAACCGCCCTCGCCGGCACGCCGGCGAGGGCGGTTCATTTCATCGCGATCACCTGGCTCTGGCGACCGCGCAAGGTCGGCGGGAGTCGCTCGTTGTTCTGCAGTCCGAACGGAGCTCCGTACTTCCGCGTCCCCGTCATACTGTCATGCTGTGTTGACAGGAGCCCGCCACTCATCTAGAGTGAAGCTTGGTTCACGCGGACGCGCGCGGGGCTGGGACGACAGCTGACCAGGCGGAGCGGCGGAGAATCCAGAACGTGGTGCATGTATCGGTCCACGCCACGGGACGGTCGATTCGGACACCGGCTCGCGAGAAAGGAGAGAGACGGATTGGCACGCGAGCAGGGAGGAACACCGCGGTAAGCCCGGTCTTGAAATCTGGCGAAGGCACACGTCTGGCTAATCCTGTCAGACTTCGCTAGTCCCGGCACACGCGACGTGAGCTGCCGTGTGCAGTCATGCACCGGCACGGCTCCATACACGAAAGAAAGAGGTAGCTACGTGAGAATCAGAATGAGTGCGGCCAGAGGTATCCTGGCCGCGGTGCTGGGCGGTGCGACGCTTCTGGGCGTCGGCCAGGTGACTGCCAACGCCGGCAGCAGCCCGTTCGTGCTCCCCAAGAGCCCGGTTTCGGCCAGCACGCTTTACGCTCAGGCGTACCAGGCCGGCAAGTTTCACTTCTCCGGCGGCAAGCTCGTCGCCGGCGCGAACGGGCCGCGAGCCTGCTCACCTCCCTGCTCGCTCCCCAATGTGGACGTGAAGACGAGTAGCAGTCCGATCAACGAGACGCCGATCGCCGCGAATCCATCCAATCCCAAGCAACTTCTGACGGGCGCGAACGACTACAACTGCGGCAACATCCAGGGCTTCTACGCGTCGAACGACGGTGGGGCAACCTGGCCGAACCAGACATGCATGACCAATCTGCCGGGCAACAGCGGCTGCGGCGACCCGGGTGTCGGGTACAACACGAAGAACATCGCCTACATTTCCGGGCTCGACTGCGGGGCGAACCCAACGACGGCGGTAGTCGAGCAGTCATCAAACAACGGAGCCAGCTGGAGCGCGCCGATCGCCGCAGTGAAGACGCTGGCCGGAGGCGACCTCATCGACAAGGATTGGCTCGCGATCAACGACTACCCGAAGAGCAAGCAGAACAAGGAAACCGACGACCTGGCAATCTGCACGACCGACTTCGCGTCGAACAACAACAGCACAATCACCGTCTCGAATTCGGAAAACGGCAAGAAGTGGAAGACGGTCGCGGCCAGCTCGCAGGCGGTTTACCCGAACGTGAACCAGTTCTGTGACCTGAGTTGGGAGAAGTCGGGCGCGCTCGACCTTACCTACATGAACTGCACGGCGAACGGTCCGACGGGAGACTGCGGCGGAACCACGGCAACAATGTACTTCCAGCAGTCCACGAACGACGGCCTGACCTGGAGCAAGGCGGTCGTCATCGACAGGCCGGCGTTGGCTCCGGATAACGGCTGCTGCTTCTACGGCGTGCTGCCGAATACAAGTGAGCGCGTGAGCAACATTCCGGTCAGTGGCGTTTTCGGTACCAATGTGTACGTGACGTACTACAACTGGACCGGCACGTTCATGCAGGTCGTCGTAGCGACGTCGACCAATGACGGCGCTACGTGGGGCAAGGCTGTGGCGGTACGACCGGCTGACACGCACGATCAGTTCTTCCCCTGGCTGAGCGTCGACCAGAGCAACGGCGCCGTGAACGTCACGTGGGACGACCGGTTCAACGATGCGTCGAACGTGAACTACACGTACACCTACGCGCAGTCGACGACCGGCGGTGCGAGCTTCTCGGCCGCGTCGGACCTCGCCACAACCGCATCCAATCCGTTCAACGACGGCTTTGGCGGCTCATTCATCGGCGACTACACCGGCAACACCGTCTCCGCACCAAACATCACGAATGCCGTCTGGACCGATACTCGGACTGGCATCGACAATGAGTTCTCCGGCGGCTACGACCAGTAGCGCGGAGGGTGCTCGCGCGGCCAACCTGAGTCGCCGAGCGCGCTGACCGATCAGTCAGAAGCCCTCTCCGGCCCGGAATCCGGCCGGAGAGGGCTTCACACCATTACGCGCCACAAAAGAATGCCGATCCGCTCGTTTCCAAGCTCGATCGGCAAGAATCTGGCGTCCCTAGCCGGACTCGAACCGACGCACCCGGCTCCGGAGGCCGGTGCTCTATCCAACTGAGCTATAGGGACCTGTGCGATTTGTTGGCTTGTACAAGCCAAATTTCGGAGTTGACTCCTGATTTGACTCCATTCGCTTCACGTTTAGTATCTCACCCAAACTGTTCTTCGGTCAATGTCGAGCACAAGTTTTGGCTTGCCAGCTCGGAAGTCCTACGTTGCCTCGCCCGGTGATCGCGCCTCGCAGAGCCAGGATCCAGACCTTGCGAATGGACTGGAACCGCGAGGAGATGAGCTATCAGCGGGCCCGAACTCCATTCGGCACGTCAGAGAGGGCGTACTCGACGGCGTCTTCGAGGGACATTGACATGCCCTGACTCTCGAGCGCTCTGAACTCGGGCTCTCCCAGTCTGGCCCGAACGATCCCGATATCACGCTCGTAGTCGGCCCGCTCGACGGGCGCGATGGCGGAGTCCGTCGCCCTGCGGATCGCTGTTGCTGCACCGTGGAGGCGGGCAGCTCTCTGCGGAAGATCCTGACTCGAAGCAAGGCATGCGATCCTCTCCAGACACCGCGCTATCTCCGGCCGGGTGTTCGTCTCCCGGTGAAGGCGCAGGCTTTCTCGATAGCCCAGTAACGCTCGCTGGCTGTCGCCCGCTCTGCGCGCTATGTCGGCGAGCTGGGCCAGTGCGACCGCGCAGCAACGGTGGTCGCCGATCTCGCGAAAGAGCTCTAGGCTCTGTTCAGTGAGCCTCCAGGCCGCCTTGAGATCGCTCATGCCGAGTGTCGCCAGCCCCTGGTTCAAGAGAACATAGGCGACACCGTATCGGAGTCCGAGCGATCGGTAGAGCTCCAGACTCTCGTCGAGGAATCGCAGCGCGCTCGCGTGATCCCCCATAACTGTGGCTGTCTCGCCCGAGCGCAAGAGTATGTCGGCAATGCCGAGGGTGTCACCGATCTGCCTTCGAAATTCACGGGCTTCCTCATAGAGCGAAAGCGAGCGAAGAGGGTATCCCTGCTCTGTTGCCATGTTTCCCAGACGTGCCAGTACATCGGCAACCAATCTGAGATCGCCGACCGCTCGGGCGCAGGACAGCGCCTCCTCATACAACTGCGTGGCACGCCAGAAGTCACCCTGGTGGCGCGCCATCGTGGCCAGTGCGGTCAGCACGCCGCCCACTCCCGAAGGATCATTGAGGCGGCGGTAGCCGGACAGGCTCTCTTCGTACAGTTCTTCAGCCGGCTCATAATTCCCGCGTGAGTGTTCCGTTGCTCCCAGCATGTGAAGCGTGGCGGCAGTACATCGGTCGTCCCCGGCCTGTCTCGCCAGGGCCAGCGCCTGCCCCAGAAGCAGGGCCGCTCGCTCGAGCCCGCCTTGAGCGAGGGTGAGTCTTCCCGCCGCGTGTAGGACGCGGGCACGAGTGGCGGGTGAGATGCTCGGTGCTCCGCACCAGGGCAGTACAACCTCTAGCCAACCACGAGCCTCCTGGAAATGGTTGTGACTGAGCCAGAGGGGCACCAGCGCTGCTGCGAGACGGAGTCCGAGCTCGGTGTCGTCCAGCTGCCTGGCCGTTTGCAGCGCAGCACGCAGATTCTCGTGCTCCTGCTCCAGGCGCTGGGGCCAGCCCGAGTGATTCACTCCGGCCCTGACTTGATCTGACTGCTCCGCCAGGGTCAGGAAATAGCGCGCATGTTCGCGATGCGCCGCCGCTGCCTCGGCGCTCGCCACTAGCTGCTCATGCGCGAACTCCCTGACTGTCTCCAGCATGTCGAAGCGCGACGTATCATCTTCGCGGTCGGACCGGTGGACTGTCACCAGACTCTTGTCCACCAGCGAGGCGAGTCCGTCGAGCGTATCTAGATCGAGCGCTCCCACGGCCTCGCACACCGCCTGGGCTGCCTCCAGCGTGCAGCCGCCGGAGAACACCGACAGCCGCCGAAACATGGTCTGTTCGGTGGGGTCGAGGAGATCGTGGCTCCAGGCAATGGTGCTCCTCATGGTCTGCAGCCGTGCTGGTAGATCGCTGGCGCCGCCGGAGAGGACGCGCAGAGAATGCTCTCCCTCGAGCTGGGCTAGCAGCTCCGCGGCCGACAAGAGCTTCATCCGTGCCGCTGCCAGCTCGATGGCGAGTGGGAGTCCATCGAGCTGAGCGCAGATCCCGGTCACGCTGGCGCTGTTTGCCGCGCTTATCGCGAAGTCGGGCCGCACGGCTCTTGCGCGCTGCGCGAAGAGCTCAATGGCCGGATAGCGCGGCAGGGCGACGGGCGGGGGTAGATACCGCTTGCGCGGAACCTGGAGTGGCCGCACCGGATACTCGTGCTCGCCCCGGATGTGGAGAGGTTCCCGGCTTGTAACGAGCATCTGGAGCTGCGTGCAGGTAGACAGGAGACGGGCGGCCAAACCGGAGGCAGGCAAGAGGTGCTCGAAGGTATCGAGCACCAGGAGGAGGTTGCGTTCGGCGAGATAGGCGAGCAGCCGCTCGGCGACCGGCTCGACCGGACTCTCACGTACCCCTAGCCCATTCGCAATCGTGGACGCGACGAGCACCGGGTCCCGAATGGACGCGAGAGAAATGAATGTGACGCCACAACTCGTGCGATTACGAAAGCCGGCAGCTAATTCCAGAGCCAGACGCGTCTTTCCCACGCCGCCGGGACCGGTCAGCGTGACGAGGCGAACATCGTGCCGTGCGAGGAGATCAGATACCTCGGCGATCTCGCGCTCGCGCCCGACGATCGGCGTCGGAGGTATCGGTATGGCGAGCAGAGCCCGCACGGAATCTTTCTCCACGGACGCTAGGCGTCGGTGAGCTGAACGGAGCAGGACTGTACGCTCTTCGGGCGCTAGCCCGAGCGCATCCGCCAGCTGGAGCACGGTGGATTGGTGCGGCGCTCGGATAATGCCGCGCTCGATGGCTCCGATGCCGCGGGGGCTGAGGCCGGCGCGCTCGGCGAGCTCCTCCTGTGTCAACCCGGCGTCACGCCGCAGACGGCGCAGTGTCGAGCCAAATATGGCGTCCTGTGTCCTCTCCATCGGTCACCCGTTGCCACCGATCAACCACGGACAATGCCGGTGCCGTATCCGCTGTCGACATCGTACCACCCGTCACTCTTCGCGGCACCACAAAACATGTGGGCGAATGTGCCGATCATGCCTGTTCACCCTGCCAAGGGCGCGGTAGCGTGGGACTCACAAACCCCACATCGGCCGTCAGGAGCCTTCCAATGTCAAAACCGCTGGTCGAAGGGAACGCGAGACACATCGCGCATCCTGAGACCCTGGTCACGACGCAGTGGGTCGCCGAGCACCTGAACTACACCGCCGTGCGGATCGTGGAGTGCGACGGAGACGACCGGCGGTATAACGCCGGCCACATCCCAGGCGCGGCCGAGCTGGACTGGCAGTCCGAGCTGCACGATCCAATCGAGCGCGACCTCATCGACTGCGCTAACTTCGAGCTTCTGATGCGCCGGAAGGGGATTACCAATGACACGACGGTCGTGCTCTATGGGGACAAGCATAACCGGTACGCGGCATATGCACTGTGGCTTCTCAAGCTGTATGGCCATGAAGACGTGCGGATCATGGACGGCGGGCGGCTCGAGTGGCAGCGAGAGGGTCGACCGTGGGCGCGTGAAGCTCCTTCGATAGGGGTCGCCACGTACACGGCCAGGGAAGCCAGCCTCGCGCTCCGTGCCTTCCGCGACGAAGTCTTTTGCCACATGGAGGCGAGAAGACCGCTCGTCGACGTCCGCTCGCCGCCGGAATATCGGGGAGAAGTGCTCCACATTCCGGAGTACCCGCAGCAAGCAGCGCAGCGCGGCGGGCACATTCCGGGCGCCTGGAACATTCCCTGGACCACCGCGGTGAATGCCGCGGACGGCACATTCAAGAGCGCACCGGAGCTGCGGGACATCTACCTGGACCGGTACGGGCTCACGCCGGATCGGGAGGTGATCACCTACTGCCACATTGGCGAGCGGTCGAGCCACACCTGGTATGTGCTGACGTATCTGCTCGGGTTCGAGCGGGCCAAGAACTACGACGGTTCGTGGACCGAATGGGGCAACTTGGTCGCTGCGCCAATCGAGCGATAGCTGGAAGTGAGTAGGTGTCGAGAGGAGGTGGGATGGTTCGTTCGCCGGAGATATCAGTACGGGATACAGATAGTCGGCCCAAATCACAGATAAGGAGTGACTTCGTGACCCTGGATAACAAGAAGCTGATGCGATTCCGCGGAAAGAGACTGGCTCCTGCGGGCATGGCGACGAGTCTGGTCCTCGCCTGTCTTGTCGTACCCTCACCGTCACAGGCGGTTGCGGCACGCCCCTCGTCCAGTGCCTTCTGCAGCAGCTCGGGCGCCTCACCGCAGGACACGTGCTACGGCACGGGTGCCCTTGCGAGCGCGAGCGGTGACGATGCCAATAGCGCGTTTGGCTTCAACGCACTCAATGCCAACACCACTGGCAGCTTCAATGCGGCCCTGGGTGATGACGCACTCGAGTCCAATACCACGGGGGGAGGGAACACGGCGGTCGGCGTCCAGGCACTCACTTTGAACACCACCGGCCAGGTGGATACTGCCGTGGGTAATGCGGCGTTTGACTTCTCCCAGGGGAGCTTCGACACCGCCATCGGAGGGCAGGCCCTCCAGGGTTCGGGTCCAGGTTGCTCGTGCTCGGGGTCATTCAACACCGCCTCCGGCTACGTGGCACTGACATCGGTCAGTTCAGGTAACGAGAACAGTGCTACCGGCGCAGGGGCGCTGCAGGACACATCGACCGGTAGCTCGAACACGGCCACCGGCTTCCAGACACTCGACGATAACACCACGGGCTCACAGAACACCGGGCTCGGGGATCTCGCGGGAGTCACCGGGAACAGCAACAACGCCAATACGACCGGGTCGCGCAATACCTTCGTCGGCTTTGAAGCAGGTCCAGGAACGAGCACCCAACTTTCGAACGCCACCGCGATTGGGGAGAACGCCCTGGTCAGCGAGAGCAATGCCCTGGTGCTCGGCGCCAGCGGTACCGACGTGGGCATCGGGAATACCTCTCCGTCCAGCCTCTTGCAACTCGGGACATCCGGCACGAGCTTTGGCAGCTACCTGCAGCTGCCCGAGGTGACGAGCACTGCACCAAGCCCGCCAACCGGCGATTGCAACACCTCGACCTTCGTGGGCCGTCTGGTCGTGCAGTACAACGCGCCAAAAGCTATAGCGACCTTGTGGGTGTGTGCCTCCAATGGCACGTGGAAGGTGGCGAAGTAGTAGGGCCTATCGTCAACGAGAGCGGATAACGCGGCCGGCGAGACACAACTCGCCGGCCATGCTCCGTTATGAAAGGAGAGAGTCCGTGACAACTCCGACGCAAGCCCAGGTCAGAGAAGGAGGCATGCGAGCGGTCACAGCGTGCGTTGCAGTCGCCCTGTTGCTGGCTCTGGCGCCTTCCTAGGTGCGGGCCGCCCTCCCCGCCTCGAGCAGTTGTTGTGATGTCTCGAACGCTGCCTTTTCCGACACCCGCTACGGATTCGACGCGCTCTTCTCGGAAGTCGGCGGTGCCGGTAACAGCGCCTTTGGGTACGATGCGCTGGCCAATAGTGTCTCCGACCGAGAGGATGTTGCGGTGGGCACTTTAGCCGTCTATTCCAACAACAGCGGGAGGGGGAACACCGGAACTGGTTATAACGCGCTCTTTGCCAACACGACAGGCAACTACAACACTGGTACTCGCGACAATGCTTTGAGTCAGACCAGCGGAAGCTACAACGTGGCGGATGGCGCCTTCGCCTTCATCACCGACAATAGTGGCAGCCATAACGTAGCCGCGGGCATCAGCGCGCTGTACCACAACAGCACAGGGTCCAACAACGCCGCTTTTGGGGACAGCGCTCTGACCGACAATACCACCGGAGGAGGGAATACTGCCCTGGGGTACTTTGCCGGCGTGACGGGAAACGGCAGCAACGCCATTACGACTGGCTCAAGCAACACATTCTTGGGCTACCAGGCGGGGCCTGGGACGTCCTCCCAGCTCACCAATGCCACGGCAATCGGGTCGAATGCGCTGGTCAGCGAGAGTAACGCCCTTGTTCTTGGAGCGGTGCGCACCAACGTGGGCATTGGGACTACGACCCCCAATAGCCTTCTCCAAGTCGGCGCCGCAGGGTCGAACTTTGGGAGCTACGTCCAGATCCCCGAGGTGACCACGACCGCTTCCGTCCCCCCCACTGGCGGACTGTAACACCTCGACGTTTGTGGGGCGAATGGTCCAGGTGTACAACACCGCAACGAAGACGCTCACGCTGTTCGGCTGCAGCTCAGCAGGCTCGTGGCTCATCGAGAAGTAGCTTGGCATCTCAAAGACGAGGGACATGCCGCAGCAGCCGCGAGGCCGGAGGTGTCGTGTTGCCGGGCAGATCGGCCACCGCTCTCTGACCACGGTCCCTGTGTCGCACCAGCTCCGATCCTCGGTCCGAGCGAAACCCGCATCATGAAATGCGCAACAAACGGTGTAGGTACTCACGTGGGCAAGCCATCCAGCGCGTGACGGGCGCTGGCAGTCGAAGCGGGGTTGCTGACCTCGGCTAGCCGATGCTCGCGCCGCCGTGCTCTCGCCAACGACTTGCGCTCGACCGGGAGCGAGTTGATTCTCGCGAACCGGACGTGGACGGATGCCACAGAATGCCGGTGTGGTAAGCGTTCACCCGCGTGATGGGTGCTACGGCACGGCACGCGGGTGACGATACCGCTCAACCCCTGATCACTGCGGTCAGTTCCTGTACTGCGTCGGAGGATCATCGGTGGCGCATCTTTATGGCAGGCGAATTGTGAATCCGGGGTCCCTAGACGCCACACTGCCGCGCCGGGGTGCACGGTGCACCCGATACCGCGAGCAGCACATCATAGAGCTCGCTGAAGGCGGCGCTGCGGATCGCCCCCCGGCCAGATACCGTTTTGGTCGCTTTCCCGTTGCGGATCGTGATGAATCGGCTCGCCGACTTGGCCGGTCCCGACCCAATCTTGCTCGGCATCGAGAAGAACCCCTCGGCATGCGCGAGTCTCATCACTCCGTTGAGCGCGTACTGTGAGAGGTGGGCGCGCGCTGCGGCCTTCCTGCCCTGAGCGTCGATCGTCCAGAACCCCTTGACCGTCCCGTCAGAATAGATGGTGAGGCTGAGCGGCCACAGGTTGTCCCCGGCCTTACCTACCAGAAACAACGCGGTCACCGCGGATGCCTGGTGTCCGGCCACGGAAGTGCTGCGCGATGTCGCCCGGGCGCCGGGCGGGAACGCTGCAGCCAGTACGAGCACCAGGAGAGCCGAGACGGCGACACGCGAAATCCTGTGTGTCATGATGTTGTTCTCCTGTCGTCTACAAGCGCCTGTCCACTGGTAGGCCGCGTCTGGCCCGTCAGGATACGGATAGTTGTCGTTTTGCCGGCTCCGTTGTGTCCCAGGAGCCCGAAGATCTCTCCTCTCGACACGCTGAAGCTCACTCCGTTGACTGCGTGAACGGGCCCATAGTGCTTGTGAAGATCCGCGACCTCCACCATGGAACGCTCGGCCGGCACATGTCGTTCATGGTGCTCGTGCCTGGAGTCAGCGCCGGACTGAGCGGTTTCCGGCCTGTCGAGTACACCTGCTTGGCCCATGGGTATCTCCAGTCAGTGAGAGTGGATGCTATCCATGACCGCGACTCTGATCGCAGTGCGTGGAGATTGCGCATTCGTCTCGTCTACCTCCACACTAGGTCCACCGACGAACCGTGTACATCGGGGATTACCCTGATCGCCGGCGTCAGGGCTGGACTCGATCAAGACGAGCCACACGGGGAATGACCGTGCCCCATTGCCACTTTGGCTGACGAGGCATACAGACGCCGCACTCGGCCATGAACCACCCTGTTCGGATAGAGGTCAACCCGGCCGAACGGAAACTGAACCGATGTGAGCGCCGATCTTCCGAGCCCACTGCCGAATGTCTTCCCAATCTCTGAAGTCACCCTCCGGCGCCTTGACCAAGCGCACTGCCAGGCGCTCGCCGAAGCCGAGCTGACGCCTATCCAGCTTGCCGGGGAAGACTCGATGGTCCCGGACGCTGAGTCCAGCGGACTCCTCGAGACGCCTGGCGTCGAGTGCCGGCGTGGACGGCCCGATGGGGCCACTGCTGAACAGCCAGACCGGCATACTGTCCAGGGGCCTTCGGTTGCGCTCGACGAAGGCCCTGACCTCCGGGAGCCAGCCGCCCATGTACACGGCGCAACCCACGATGATGGAGTTGTACTGCTCGACGCCGCGGGCCTCCTCCATCTTGAGCTCGTCTACGGTATGTCCCGCCTCTCGCAAGGTGTCGGCGATGGCGCTGCCGATCTCGCGCGTACTGCCATGCCGACTTGAGGTTGCCACCAGGATATTCATGTCACACTCCGTTATCGGGTCGTCAGACTCACGGTGCCGACGCCCTGATCGACCGAGCTATCAAGGGGCACCGGCGACCGGCCGCAGCTTTCATTCACGTAGACGCCGTTCTGCTTCGTCAGCCCGTTCAATCGACGTCGGGAGTCCGCCGGTGACAACTCCCGGGATTGCCACACCCGCCGGCAGAATCACCACCGACGGTCGTGTGGACGGTTCGCGCCCCGTGAACTGATCCGTGGGTTTGAGCGGGGTCCGTATTCGTCTCCTTTCAGATCCTCGCTCCGTCTTGACGGTACGCCAGTTCGTCCTCCTCCGCCATCGGTTGAAGACCTGAAACATAAGGCACATCGGCACGAGAATGCTGCGACGTCGACCTGAGCCGTGCCCGCGGCATGGCCTTCATCCCCGCCTCTTGTCACCCGAGGCATTGGGAAGCCAATTCGCCAGAAATCAGGTCGCGGACGGGTCAATATCGATCTGCCGACTGATGGACAGGTCGCCGGGGGGCGGGCGAGGATGAGGGTGAATCATGCCCCCGCGATACGTGTTCCCTCCCGCAAAAGGGGGGACGAGTGACAGCGATGAAGGAGATAGCCATGAAAAGGACCGGAACGTTTCTGCACATTCCATACGATTGGCGATGGCCCACTTGGTCCGTCATCAAGGAACGCATGTGGAACCCGGCGGACCCACGCATATTCACGCCGCATGTGTTCGGTTGGGGTTGGTCGATCAATCTCTACCAGCTGTTCAAGCGTCTCGGCATCATCCGCAAAGCATGACTACCGGGTTTCAGCCTCGATCTCGCCTGGTTGAACGGGCGACGAGGGTGAGCGCTGGTGCGAGTTCGTGGCGCGTGATGCCGTTGGCGCACCTCAACCCACACACTCACCCCACGAACGGTCCCCAGCGCGCCGGCTGAGCACCGAGAGCGTCGCGGTCTCCACGCCCAGTACCCAGATATACGGCTGAGACAGCGTGGCGGGGAGCCACTCTGCCCAGTGATACTGCGGAATGGCGTACATCAGCAGGATGGCGCTTGACGCGACGATGGTGACGATCGTGCGAAGCCGCTGAGGACGGTTCTTGCGCCATAGCGCAAACAGCGAGAGAACCATGGCCGCTAGCGAACTGTTGGCCAGGAGTCCCAGGACGATGCGATGAGACAGAAGCTCGTCGTACGGGTACGCCGCGAACAGGATCATCGCAAGCGCAGCCATCAGTCCAAGTCCCTGCACCAGCGTCAGCACACGGTTACGCCGTTGCGTGCCGCTACGCCGCCACAGGCTAAGGCAGAGGAAGAAGGCCGCACTCGTGCTCCCACCGAGTACGCAGCCGACTCGATAGATGGTCGAGCCATCGGGATTCCGATCGGGATTCCCAAGCTCGCTCAACGTGTTCTGGATCGGCGTGAAGGTGCCAGGGTAATGCAGAAACGCGATGAATGCACAGAGGCCAAAGCTGATCGCGGGCAAGAGAGCGAGAACTATGATCGGCCAGCGATATGGCCTGTGGGCCGGGCGATTCGGCCTGAGACGGAGAGGTTCTCTCCGGGATTCGACATGCGCGCCGCCGACCGCTTTCTTCATCTGGACACATCCCGCGGAAGACTCCCTGGGGGATAGCTGCGTCGCGCCGCACCATCTCCAGTCCCTGCTTCAACTGTTCCTCCTCACTGTACGGGCGACACATCCCGGCCGCCATCGGTCGATGAGCCTATATCCACGCTGGGAACGGAGGATGTCCCAGGAGTCCCTGCCTACTACCACCCGAGAAGCTCGTCTAATCGGCTTCCTCAACTGGTGGCTCCGCTCCGGCGCCTCCGCTCACGGAAGGGATCCGGCACCTCGGCCCTCCAGCGACCAATGTTCCTCCTGCCACGCGCGGAAAATCGGGTCACGAGCGGATGACGCGAATGCCGTCGCCTCCGTACAGTGACGTATGTATGGGGAAGCTCTCGGGCGCGGCTACAACCAGAGGAGGTACCGCAATGCCGGTAGGAACCGCCTCTCCACGCGACACCGGTCTCTCGGATCCGGTGCAGGCCCCACGGAATCACCCCTGGCTCCAGTGGTACGACCCAGGTGTTCCCGCCACGGTCGATGTTCCCGACACTGCCCTCGCCGCCCTTCTATCCGAAGCCGCGATACGCCATCCTCGCCGCCCCGCTATCCGTTTCCTGGGTCGAAGCCTCGTCTACCGGGACCTCGATGAGTCGGTGAACCGCTTCGCCAACCACCTCCGTGACCTGGGTGTGCGCAAGGGCGATCGCGTCGCCCTGCTCTTACCCAACTGTCCCCAGATGGTGATCGCCGCCTATGGCGGCCTTCGTGCTGGTGCGGTACTCGTCCCATCCAGCCCACTGGCGGCCGAACGAGAGCTGCGTCAGGCCTGGGACGAGGCGGGAGTCCGGGTTGTCGTCTGTCTCTCCGCCTTCTATCCGAAGGTCCACCGGATCAGGCAGGACCTGCCACCACTGGAACACGTAGTCGTCGCCCGCATCAAGGACTACTTTCCGCCACTCCTCCGGCTCCTCTTCACGCTTTTGCGCGAGGGGCCAGAAGGACACCGGGTTCGGCTGCCGGCCGATGGGCACACCTATCCCTTCGACCGGTTTCTGGCTGCAGGCTCCCC
This sequence comes from Chloroflexota bacterium, assembly GCA_035295425.1. GTDB lineage: Bacteria > Chloroflexota > UBA5177 > UBA5177 > UBA5177 > DATGJB01. Next base: position 17,461 of record DATGJB010000046.1, read on the forward strand.
CGACGACCCGAATGTGCCGCTTGCCGGAGACGACCTCGCGCTCTTGCAGCCCACCGGTGGCACCACCGGCACCCCAAAGCTCGCGATGCTCAGCCACCACAATCTGCTGGCCAACGCCCTTCAGATCCGGGCCTGGTTCGTCAACCTGCTCGAACCCGATGGTAGCGATATCCTCCTCGGCGTCATTCCACTTTTTCACATTTACGGCATTACCACCGTGCTCAATCTCGCCGTCGCGATCGGTGGAACCATGCTCCTTCAGCCGAGAGTGGTACTGCGCGACGTGCTCAAGAGCATCGATCGCGAGCGCCCACACTTCTTTCCCGGCATCCCGACGCTCTATCTCGCCGTCAACGATGCCCCCGCCGTTAGCCGCTACGATCTTCGCTCGCTCAAGGCCGCTATCAGCGGAGCCGCGCCGCTTCCGCACGAGGTACAGATCGAGTTCGAGCGCCTGACCGGCGCAAAGCTGGTAGAAGGCTATGGACTGACCGAGGCGAGCCCGGTCACGCATTGCACTCCGGTCGAGGGCAGGCGAAAGATTGGCAGTATCGGCCTACCTCTCCCCGGCACCGACGCCGCCGTCTTCGATCCCGACACCGGCACACGCACCCTGCCCCCGGGAGAGATCGGAGAGTTAGCTGTTCGCGGACCGCAGGTCATGCGCGGGTACTGGCGGGGGCCAGACGAAACCCATGACGTTCTTCGCGACGGCTGGCTCTTCACCGGCGACCTGGCCGAAATGGACGACGAGGGATTCTTCCGGATCGTGGACCGAAAGAAGGACCTGATCATCTCGGGCGGTCTCAATGTCTACCCGCGCGAGGTGGAGGAGGCGCTGTACGAGCACCACAAGGTACATAAAGTGGCGGTAGCTGGAATTCCGGATGTGAGATGGGGCGAAGCCGTCAAGGCGTACATCGTCCTCGAGGAAGGTGAGATGGCAACAACCGAAGAGATGATAGGCCACTGCCGTGACCGGCTCGCTCGTTACAAGGTACCGAAGTTCGTCGAATTCCGCGCCGACCTCCCCGAGAACATGCTCGGCAAGGTCTTGCGCCGGCGTTTACGCGAAGAAGAGACCTGTCGAGGACATTGACCGACGACTCCACGGTTTCTTCGGACGGATTCCAGTCTGGCCCTGTGCGCCTGGTCCTCGGACTGATCGAGGCTTCCCACCGCCTGGCGGCGCTCAACCGATCGAAGTACCTTGTCATCTGGCGCGTCGGCCCGACGTGGACACCGACCCTTTGCTCTGTCTGGCGCGCGCCTCGGCGACAAGCTGCTCCAGTTGGGGGGCGGAGCTTCCGTGGCCGCTGCGGAACATCCTCAGCCTCAGCGAGGGGCGAATGCTGGACAGCGCGGCAATGCCGAAGGAGGCCGAGGTCGCCGTGAGGGCCACGAGCAGAAACTTCATCTCCGGCCAGAGCGCGACCGGCCGAAGTGCCAGGGCGATACCCACCAGAACGGGCGTCTGCAGGATGTAGGCGGAGCATGCGCTACGAGCCAGAACCTCCATCTAGACGATTCGGTTGCCTACGTGCAGACGGACCACGAGGAGCCACGCCACCGCGAAGCAGACAAAGAGTGTCGCCGGAGCGAGAAGCAGAAACCTGATCTCGACGCTCAGTCGAAGCGGTTCCAGGAGAACGGCGAGTCCCGTCAGAACCGGTGCCTGCAGAATATAGGCCCCAAACGCGCTCCGTGCGATCTGCCGCCCGAGCGGTCCCTGGTGACTGCTGTAGCGGCGAAAGAGCTCGAGGAACCAGAGCGAGCCCGCTACCGCCAGCACCCCCTCGATCATTCCGGTGGCCAGCGCCTGCCAGTGCCACCCGCCCGTGAGTGCCTGCCCTTGACCGGAGAGCGCACCGCCTGTTACCGCCACGACCGGCACGGCCAGCACGGCCCCCAGCATTGCCACCAGGCAGCGATGCCAGATCCGGTTCGGCACGGCGGGGAGCCACCGACGATCGGCGCAGAGGGTGCCGAACCAGAACAGGATGATGTACTGCGGCCACTGCCAGAAGTGGAGGTCGAGGTACTGGTGCGTGAAGGCCGGCAGAGCCAGGTGCACGCCGAAGGAAGCCGCTCCGATGAGCAGCGGAAGACCGACCAGATAGACCGCGCGGAAGGGGCGCGGATGTCCGGCGCGCCTGGGCCGCACGCGCCACCAGAGCGTGTACGCGGTGGTGATGACCAGCAGCGCGGCGAGGAACCAGAGCGGCCCCGGATCCAGGTCGAGCTCGTGTTGAACGAGGTAGTTCGTGATCGGCATAGGGCTGCCAGGCCCCTTGTACCTGTAGACATAGAGCCAGTAGTGCATGAGCGGCATGACCACAAACAGGTACACCAGGAAGGGAACGCCCAGGCGCAGTGCACGATCACGCAGAAAAGGCCAGGCCCCGCGGTGGGCCAGCGCCCGTGGCGCGAGCATTCCAGAGATCAGGAAGAAGAGGCCGATCCAGAACAACGCACCGATCAGGCCGATGAGGGCTAGGACGGTGATCGCGTTGACGCCGTTGGCCTCTTCAGATTCGACCCAGGCTCCGCCACCGATGTAGGCGGTTGCAGCGTGCGAGACGATGACGCCGGCGATGAGAAAGACGCGCAGGTTATCCAGATACGCGAGGCGGCCGCCAGCCGTCCGTTCGAGGCGCCGGGCTTCGGCCGGCGCTCTCGCCGACACTTCCGTCGCGGCCATATCTGCGGGCCTCCAATGCTACCGACAGCGAACCAGGTTCAGCGTACCGCCGCGTGCCACGGCGCGCCATCGGTGTTGCACCCGATCTTTGGCCGTCCGACGCCTGAAGAGGGTCTCCTACATCGCACGGAGCGGCAGCCACGCTTCGACGGCTACGCGCGATCGGGCCGCTTGGCATAGCGGCACTATGCGCTGAGCCCGCGCTGTTGCCTGGTGCACGCCGGCCTATCCCACGGGGTGTAATCCGGCCGGTGGACTGCCGCGCGCGCTCCCGATCCATCCGGCAACGCGCGTGAGCATCTCTGGTCGGCGAACGTCGAACAGTCCGGGGTTAGGACTCTGCGGTGGATCGCTCCACATGGTCAGGGTTCCGGGGGGCCTTGGGCCCTGCAGCTCGTAGCGAGCGGGCCCCCGCTGCCGTTGCGGCGGTAAGGCCGGCTACCGACGCGATCTACGCGCTGACCTCGCTCAACCGTCCCGACCTCACGTCGTAGACGAAGCCGCGCACTGGAATGTCGTTCGGGATGAGCGGCGAATCCTTTATGCGGCGCATGTCCTCGCGCACGCTCTCCTCCAGATCGCCGAATGGAAGGAAGTCGATGTGGGAGGCGTCCGCCCCGGTTTCTCGAGAGAGCTTGTTGTGGAGATCCTCATTCGTGAACGTGAGCATGCCACAGTCTGTGTGATGGATCACCATGTACTCGTTGGTTCCAAGCAGGTGGGTGGAGATGATGAGCGAGCGCAGTGCATCGTCCGAGACCCGCCCTCCGGCATTGCGAATCATGTGGGCGTCCCCTATGTCCAGGCCGAGGAATGTCTCGGGATGGAGTCGCGCATCCATGCAGGCGACCACCGCGAGTTTCCGCGCCGGCGGCATGGGAGCATCGCCTCGATCGAAGTCCCGAGCAAACTGCTGGTTGGCCTGAAGCGCCTCATCGGTCACAGTCATCGCACTCTCCTCGCATTCCATGCGCCGGAATCCTGGGAAGCTCGCGCAGTCCCTCGCCCGCCGTCCATTCCGTCATCTCCCACAACACCGATGCCGTCGACTCGACCGAAGGAGAAGCTGGGCCCGCTGCCGCGGCTGGCGGAGATCCGTGCAATAGCCGGCACCTGGACGATCTTACCCCATCAGCCCGTGACGAGCCGGAGTCAGGGTCCGGCACGCCGGTAGGCCGCAGTCGAAGCGCCCCAGGAAGACCCGCGGCGCCTGGAGGGGCGGGGAGTTGTTCTGACTCGTCAGGTTGCCCGACCAGGTCGTCCCGGCTATGACGAGGCTCCCCTGTGGGTCCAGAGCCACCGAGGTGACGTCGTCCTGCCCATTGCCGCCCACATAGCTGCCGAACCACCGCGCGCGCCCGCCTGGTGTGACCACCGCCACGAAGCCGTCGCAGGGCGCACTTCCACCCTTCCCCTCCGAACACTCGCCACCGCCATTTCCCGGCTGCGTGGGATTCACGGTTGGGAAGTTGGTGGACTCGGTGTACCCGCCAACCGCGAGCGCGCCGTCTGCTGTGACGGCCAGTCCATCAACACGGTCCAGCCCGTTGCCGCTCAGCATCATGCTGTACACCAGCCGATCGAGGCGGGGTGACATCTCCGCGACATACGCCGACTGGCATGGGAAGATATCCCCCTCTTCTCCACAGTAGTTCTTCCCGGTCGTCACTGTTTCCTGCCCCGATGGAATGCGGGCCGCGCCGGTGGATCCACCAACGTATACGTTCCCATTTCCATCGACCGTGACCGCGTTTGCAAGGTCGTTGGCACGCGTGGCCAGGAAGGTTCCCGCCAGAAAGCGGCCGGCCGCGCCGAGCTTCGTCACGAACGCATCGTCGCATCCAAAGAACGCGCAGTTGCCACCTACAAATTTCGGCTGGAGCGCGTGAGCGGATGTCCTGAAGTCTGGCGAGTCGGTTGACCCCACGACAAAGGCCTCGCCCAAGCGATTCACCGCGATCGCGCTTGCCGCCTCGTGCCTCGACCCGCCCAGGTATGTGCTATAGACTAGTCGGCGTCCCGACGCCGAGAGCCTGGCCACGAACCCCTCCGATTCTCCGTGGGGCCGGGACTGCATTGGATGCCGGAGTGGAAAGTCGCGGGAGGTGGTCGAGCCGGCGACGTACGCGTCTCCGTTCCTGTCGACCGCGACCGAGCTGGGATGATCGTCGCCGCTGCCGCCGAGGTAGGTACTGTACACCACCCGACCGCGCGGGTCGATCTTCGCCGCGAAGCCGTCGACGCAGCCTCCGCGTGGGCCGCCACAGCGCCGTTGCAGTGCGTTCACGGTCGGAAAGTCGAGAGAGTTCGTGGTGCCGGTAACGTAGGCGTTGCCGGCCCTATCAACTGCCAGGCCCGTCACGGCGTCCTGGCGTGAACCGCCCAGCACGACGCCGTACCAGGTATGCATCCCGTCCCGACTGAGCTCTAGCACGAAGGGATGGCCGCACGCCGCCGGCGGCGCAATTGCGCACGCGTGGCGCCAGGGCGCCGGCCAATCCGCCGAGAAAGTGGTCCCGGCGAGGAAGATATTGCCGCTGCCTCCAACCGCCAGACGCGCATCCTGCTCTGCCCGACTTCCGCCGACCAGACGCAGGAAGGCAAGCGCCGGCGTGGGGCCGGCACCTTGAGTCCCTGCTCGCGCGATCGCCAGGTGTGCCGGCATGTACGCGAGGAAAGCTCCAGCCAGGAAGAACGCGGCGGCGTAGCGCATTAACCGGGTACGTGCCCGGACGCGGTCCACTCGTGTCACCTGACTCTCTCTCGACCTGATCCGGCGGAATCTGCTCGACATCGATCGCCTCCTGGCATGGGCGTACCGCGCCCCCCGGGGCGCGGCCGTAGCCCGCGTCGGAGCCGTGGTCCTGCTCCCCGTCTCAATTCACCGTGTGTGCAACTTGAACGCTCCGGGGCGGTGCGCCGTGACACGCCGCTCCGGAACGAGCTGCGTCACTTTTCACACCGATGTTGCGTTGTACGAGTACAGAGGTGAATCACATGAACGCAAAGAGAACGACTATCGTCGCGATCACTCTCGTGGGAGCCTGCGGTGGGTTCCTGGCAGCTCGTGGTGTCACGCCCACCGCTGCCTCTTCGGCGCAGCAAACGCTCCCTCGGTGCCAGAACATTCAGCTCGCCATAACTCCCTATTCCAGCAACGGCGCGGCCGGGCACGTCGGCGTGATCTACCGCATCCATCGGACCTGGGGCTCGACGTGCTTCCTGAAGGGCTTCCCGGGCATGGAGCTGCTGGACCGAAACTTCGGCTCGCTCCCCAATCCGGTCCACTGGGGCGGCGGGGTTGTCGTCGGCAACCAGACGCCGCGGCGGGTTGTGCTGGATGCAACGCACGACGCCTACTTTGCAGCCGGCTACGGCGACGTTCCGGTGACGGGCGGCACCTGCGGCCAGGCGTACTACGTCATGATCATCCCGCCCTACGATTACCTTCCGGACGTCACCTACATCGCGAGTAACAGGGGCAGGCTTGAGGTCTGCGGCGCCTTCAATGCATCCCCGGTCCAGGCCACGACGCCGTCGCCCTAAACCTCTCCGCCCCCTTCGTCCCGGTAGCGAGCAAAACTCTGGCGCACCAGCCAGAGGGCAGTCACCAGCAGCAACACACTGGCTGAGTTGATCATGAGGTCAATCACCAGGTCGCGTGAGCTTCCTCCCGGAACGGTGAGCGTGTAGGGGCGGCCGCCAATGACTCGCGTGACCTTATCGCTGCCGGCCGATGTCGCGACCAGGCTGAGTCCATGTCGTATCGCGGAGGTTATGCCGATCACAATGAAGTCGGGAGCTTGTCTGGCCAGCGGCTCCTGGCCGATGACCGTATGGAGCAGCTCCAGGAGAATGACGGTGAGGAACACCGTATCCACGCCGACCGTGATGGCCCGCGTGACGTCATGCCGGGCGAGCTCGTCGCGCACCAGTACGACGGTGTCCCACAACGCCATCACCGACAGCACCACGAGCGCCACCGCGACCGCCGCGATCAGCACGCGCTGAATCACCGCGAAACTTCCTGCCATGGCCAAGTCCAGCCGCCGCGTCAGCGCGTTCTCGCCGGGATCTCGCTCCGCGCTCATCGCCTTTGCCTCCCACCTGGATCGCTCGGTCGCAGCAGGGCGGTCCGATGGGTGCATGAGCCCAAAGTGAAGAGGGGCCGGCCGAGCCGGCCCCTCTTCAGTGCGATGAGCTTTGCTTAGAAGCCGCCCACTCCGTTCGGTGTGCCATTGCCGGTCGGCCCATCGTACCCGACTTCACCGTTGCACAGGTAAAGGTGCGTTCCGCAGGTGCCGTTGGCGCCTCGTTCGGCAGGTTGTACGCAGACTGAATGTCAGCCGGGCCGTTTGAAGTGACAGGGTTGCGCGGGCCCAGCCCGACTCCGTCACCCTTCGTGACGATGCCGCCCGCGGTGGCCACAGCGGCCGCCGTGCGCCCGGCGGCACGAGAGAATAGGACGGATCTCGGACACGCCGACCGAGAGCCCGGCCGATACCGGGCTGAGCGCCACTCGATCGAGCAGCCACCCACCGGGCCCATGGACCAGGTACCAGGACCCGGCAAATGATTGCGTCCCGCCTGCCAGGGTCAGCTCGGTCACGTCGACCCCAACCCTGGCGTCGCTCCCTTGAATCACGACACTCGATATCTGCGCCGTGATCTGGCGCGTCTCCGCGAAACGCTGATCTATGTACAGTCCCGGCGGGTATCGGGCCTGCATCGCCGGCGACCACAGGGTGGCGGCCGCGGCAAACGAGTGCTGGCTGACCAGTCTATAAAAGGAAAGAACCGAAGATCCGAGGGTGCCTGTCGCCGCGCTACCCACTGCTACGCCCGGCCCGGCGACCGCCGGAGGGGTAGAGATCACGGCCGGCGGTGACGTCGGCGACGGCGATGAGACGGTCGGCGTTGGCACCGGGGCGGTCGGCTTTGGCCTCGCTGTCGGCCGGGCTACCGGCGTCCCTCTCACTATACGGGCACGATGATGGCGCGCCGTGCCTCGCCCCACCGTAGCGGCAGCAGGCGGTTTCAATGCCGTGTGCGTGCCGTGGGCCTTCCAGGCCAGGGCAGCGGCGATCAGAACGATCACCAGGAAGGGAGCCGCCATGGCCCAACGGTGAAGGCGAGGTCCGTGGCGTTCCGTCCGGGCGGCGGAGGGAAACGACGCAAACCGCCGCTCCGCTCGAGGCGACCGGTCAGCCGGTTCTCGGCGGGAAGACGGACGCGCTCGCGGTACGCGCTCCGCCACGACCAGCTGCGATGCTGTCTCCGGACTCGCGTTGGGCTGGCGCAGCAGTCCGAGCCGGGCCCTTTCCAGCGCGGCCTGCATCTCAGCCGCGCTGGCGCAGCGCATCGCGGGCTCCTTGGAGAGCGCACGCGTCACGATCGTCTCCGTCGCCACCGAAAGATCCGGCCGGATGGCGCGTGGCGACGCCGGTATCTCGTTGAGGTGCCGCAGTGCGACGTCTACGAGAGCACCACCGTCGAACGGGACCCTTCCCGTCAGCATCTCGTAGAGCACGACACCGAGACTGTAGAGGTCACTCCGGCGATCCAGCGGCCGCCCCGAAGCCTGCTCCGGCGAGATGTAGTGGGCGCTCCCAGTCACGGCATTGGTCTGCGTGAGGTGCGTTACGCCTTCCAGGTAGGCGATTCCGAAGTCGACCACCTTCGCCCGCCCTCCGGGGTCGATGAGGATGTTCTGCGACTTGACGTCGCGGTGTACCAACCCGCGAACATGCGCCGCCTCCAGCCCCTCGGCGACCTGCTCGGCAATGCGAAGCGCCTCGGTCTCGGGCAACTGCCCGTTGCGTTCGATCACTTCCTTCAGATTTGGTCCCGGGACGTACTCCATGACGAGGTAGTACACGTGCTCCCCGCCAACCTCGGTAGGCGGTACTTCACCCCAATCAAAGATGGCGACGACATGCGGGTTGTTGATGGACGCCGCGGCACGGGCTTCACGGCGAAATCGCTCCACGAACGTCTGGTCCCTGGCGCCCGCCGTGTCCAGAACCTTGATCGCGACGTCTCGATCGAGTCGCGTATCGTGGGCAAGGTAGACGACCGCCATGCCGCCTGCCCCAATCCGCCGCACCAGCTCGTAGCGACCGCCCAGAAGCTGTCGCGTCTCCATACGTCCTCTCTTCGTCACGCTTTTCGGTACCACGGCACGAGGAAGCGCCTTCCATTCTGCCACTGTCAATTGGCAAGCTGCGTGCCCGTTATGGCAGGCGCGCGTGCCTACACCGTAGGACACGTCCTAGGTCAGAAATGAGTCCGTCGACTCATAGACTGTTCCGGCGACGGAACGTAGGCTGGAAGTAGGGCGTCAACGTTCTCACGGTTGCTCGGTATCGCCCGCAATGGCGCGAATCTATCGCCGAGCGACGCTGGAACATCGCACTCGTGCAATGGAGAGGAAAGGAGGGACCGACGCATCCGCACCCCCGCATCCAAGCAAAACGAGAGAGAGGAGCAATGAGATGAAGCGCGTTCTTGTCACGGGGCTCATGATTTCCATCCTCGCCGGCTCCACGATCGCCGGCGCGGCGAGCAGCGCGCTGGCTGCCTCGCCGGATAGCACGACCAAGTGCAACGGCAGCCTGCCCCCCGGCACGTACGGCAACGTGCTCGTCCCGAAGGGCGCAACCTGCACGCTCACCAGCGGCGTTGTCATTTCCGGCAATCTCAAAGCGCTATCGGGCAATACGCTGTCCATCACCAGCGTCAGCATCGGCAGGAATCTGGTCGACACGTCGGGAGCCGCGCTGACCCAGACGGGCGCCACGATTGGCGGTACGGAGTCGGTGATCGGTCTCACCAGCTCGCCGCAGGGCGGCACGAATACGATCTGCGCGTCCCAGATCGGGAAGAACCTGCTGGTGGAGAGTCTAGGATCCGCGGCGGCCGTCAACGTCGGCGACACCACCGGCCCCGCCGCCTGCACGACGTCGAACACCGTCGCGAAGAACGGCGTGATAAACAACAATTCAGCCGAAGTGGTCGACGTCAGCGGCAACACGTTCAACGACAACCTCACGGTTGACAACAACAGCAGCCTGGGCCTGGTCGTCATGAATAACACGGTCGGCAATCAGTGCGAGCAGCACGGCAACCAACCGTCCGCTCAGTTCAGCGGCAACACGGCACACGACAACGACGGCTGCTAGCCCTCGCCCCGTCGGCGCACCAGACGTGTGCGCCGATCCGCGGCTGCAGTAGAGTATGCGAGGAAAGACCGCCGGCCTGGGCGCCGGCGGTCTTTTCTCGTCTCCTCTAAATTGCCTGTGTTGTCGCTCAGCGATTCTGACCGGTAAGCGCTCAGCGACTCTGTCACTTCGGGGTAGTGTAGCGCTGTCGCCAGGGATGGTCAGGTGGTGGTTTCCGCGACGTCCGGAGCGTGTGGCGCTCCTGGGTGTCGCTGGAGGCAGATGGGACAGCCACACACTCCTCCCGTCGCGTCTGCTGGATGGTCGGTCGAGGGCCAGAGCGTGCACGGAGCCGCGGTGCCTCATCGGGTGCTGGGTGGGTCGCAAGCACCTGCTCGCGGTAGCGGACGACGAGGGCGCCATCGAGTTGCTCGGCGACTTCCACCTGGCAGCGGGCGAAGTGCCGGCGCTCTCTCGTGGGACGCAGCTGGAGGCGGTGCTGCTCGAAGCGGACGACATTGTCGGCTCCCACCTGGCGCTGGTACTTGAAGCAGAAGATGCGCTCGGGGGCGAGATCCTCCGGCCAGGGCCGATAGGCGGAGACTGGATCATCAGCCGGCACGGCGAACTGGGCATTGAAGCGCGGGAGATAGGTGTCGAGGACCGTGTTCGCCTCCTCGATGGTGGCGGCTCCCGCCAGGCGCAGCTCGGTGACGAGGCGATCCTGGAAGGTGCCAAAGAGCCGCTCGATCCGGCCCTTCGCCTGGGGACTCTGCGCTGCAATCGAGCCAATCGCCAGCTCGGCCAGCACCCGTTCCACCTGAGTGGGTTCATAGCGGATGCGGCCCTCCCGGTAGGCACGACTGCCTTTGAGATTGACCACCCCGAAGATGCCATGGCCGTCATGGTAGACGGCCAGGGGAATGCCGACGGTCAGGCAGACCTGTTGCAGCAGCGCCAGGTAGCCGGCGGCATCCTCCCGCTCCCGGAAGAGCGCTGCGGGGACCGTGCCCGTCGCATCATCGATACCGGCGATGAGGACCAGGCGCGGTCCCCGCTCCTCCAGCCACGCATGGTGACTGCCGTCGATCTGTAGCAGCATCCCCGCCTTTGGTGCTCGTGGCCGTCTCCGACGATGCCGTGGCTGGCGTCGGGTCTTGGGACGATCGACGCCTGCCTTCGCCAGGATCCGCTTCACGGTGGCGGGACTCAGTGCCAGTCCTTCGTGCTCCAGCAGGAGCTCGGTGAGGTGCTGGCTGTTCACGCCGGCATAGCGGTCGGAGGCCAGCGCCACGACCGCCTGCCGGATCTCCGCAGGCACCCGGTTGACCGGGACTCGACCGTGATTCCCATGGACGAGGCTGGCCGCTCCTGTTACCCGGTACCCCGCGACCAGTCGTCGTACCTGCCGGACCGAGAGATCGAGCACGGCCGCCCCCTCCTCCAGGCGCATCTCGCCCCGCTCGATCTCGCTGATCACCAGCAGCCGGTGTTGTTCTCGCATGCCCAACGTCACTGTCTCCTTCATGCTTCCGACAGTGACAAAATCGCTGAGCGCTTAGCCCGGACATTTTCCCTGAGCGTTCACA
>DATGJB010000047.1:0-19714 GCA_035295425.1 Chloroflexota bacterium
GTCGAGGAAGGCATCGTGGCCGGCGGCGGCACGGCGTTCATCAACACCCGCAAGGTGCTGAAGAACCTGAAGCTCGAGGGTGACGAGCAGGTCGGCGTCGAGATCGTCCACCGCTCGCTCGAGGAGCCGGTCCGCCAGATCGCCATCAACGCCGGCTACGACGGCGGCGTCATCGTCGCCGAGGTCGAGCGCCAGAAGGCCAACATCGGCTTCAACGCGATGACCGGCAAGTATGAGAACCTGCTCGAGGTCGTGCCCGACCCGACCAAGGTCACGCGCTCGGCGCTGCAGAACGCGGCGAGCATCGCCTCGATGCTCCTGACGACCGAGACCCTCGTCAGCGACATCCCGGAGAAGGACAAGGGGCCCGCCACTCCTCCGATGCCCGACTACTAGACCGAGACAGGTAGTTCGAGAAGGGCGGGAGCTTCGGCTCCCGCCCTTTTTGCTGCTTGTAGATCCGGTCGGTCCACCCGACCCGCCAGGAGGGGCTCAGCGGCAGAGCGCATGTCCCTCAAACGGCGGCACTCGCAGCCTTCGGCTCGGGCAGGTACTCGAGCTGGTGGGTGCCGTGAGCCCGTCACCCTCCAAATGGGTCACGCTGCGGGCCAGGATCCGGTTCGTGTCCACCGTCGTTATGAGCCTCCTGCCTGAGCACATTTCGCTCCCCATAGACGCGCGTGTCACATCGCGCTGCCGCGTGCGTTATTACCCAGGGAAGTGGTTTTCTCCTGGACTGGAGGCAGTATGAAACGGGCAGTCTTCCTTCGATTTGCGGCGCTCGTTGCGCTCGCGACGATCGCACCGTGGGAGCTCTCCACGGCATTGGCGCAATCTCCGAATCCGGCCATGCGCTTTGTTACGAAGCCGGGCTACACCATCACCGTCTCCGCCAGCGGCTGGCTGCCGCGGAGCGTGGTCGTGTTCAGCGTGCGGGCTCAGACCATGTCGGCCGGCGTCGCGGCGCGCACCAACGCTCACGGCGTGCTGACCGTCGGGATCACCGGGCTCAGCATGTGCGCCGAACCCACCTTCGCCATGCGAGACGTGCGCGGCAAAAGCGCCCAACTCCGCGCACCGGGTCTCGGCTGTCCGATACCGCGCACCGTTCCGACACCCGTGCTCCACGTTCTCTCGGGGCGGCAGGTCCGGCCGAAGACGTTCACCATCTCTGAGCTCAAGCCGATGTCGATCAACCTTCCATTTGGAACCGTGCTCCGTATTGCCCAGCCGGGAGGCGGCATGCCCTTCATCCCCCGGGCCAACGCGCGCTACCTCGTGCCGCTGGCCGCGACATCGGCGCCCCCGCCCGGCGGAGCGACCTCGCTCGACTTCCTCGCGGTGCACGAGGGCCGCACTGCCATCGACATGTTCCCGGCGTGCCGTCAGACGACACCGGCCTGCGCCATCGCGGACTTTCTGATTCGGGTTCGGATCCTGCCGCCGGTCGCCACGGGCTAGCGCCGGCAGCCCGGTCGCGCCCATCTGCGACAATCCTGGGATGACGGGAAGGGGCCGCCGGGCGGAACAGCCGGCTATCGCGACCGGCCGCCTGGCAGGCGGTTCGGTCCTGCTGCTCGTCCTCGCCGTGCTGGCGACGGGCTGTGCCGGACCCGCCATGGCCGGCGCCCACGACATCACGGCGCGGCGCCACGTCACATCGCCGCGGCGCGCCCTCGCCTCCGCGGTCGAGGCGCAGGCCCGGCTCTTCATGACGCGTTTTCGCGCCGGGATGTTCGACCGGCAATGGCCGCAGCTGGCGCCGGAAGCACGTGCGGCCTGGGGCTCGCGCGCGGCGCGCGATGCCATGCTCACCCGCAAATTCGGCCGCCTCCGGATCGCCGCTGTCGGCGTCGGGCCGGCTGCCGGGGGCGGCACCTGGACCAGCGCCGAGAACACCCGCCTCACCGCCGCTGGCGTGTGGCGCGTGCCGGTTAGCGTGCGCTTCGCGTCTGCCGGCCTGCAGCCCGGCGACGCCGAAGCGAGCTACACGCGGCTCGCCCTCGATCTGATCATCCCCTCGGGGCGCCCGCTGGTGCTCGGCGAGGGACCGGCGTCGCTCGACGCGCCGCTCGTCGAGCGGGCCGGCGCCCCGGTCCGCGCCGCCCGCGTGCCCATTCTCATGTACCACCTGGTCGGCCAGTATCCAGCACGTAGCCAATGGACCGACGACTACGGCTATCGCATCGAGGCCGGACTGACGGTTCCCACCGCCCAGTTCGCCGCCGAGATGGCCTACCTGGCCGGCCACCGCTACCACGCCATCTCACTCACCCGGCTGGCCGACAATCTCCTCTATGGCCTTCCGCTCCCACCACGCCCGGTCGTGCTGACCTTCGACGACGGCCGGCTGAGCCCGTGGGTGAACGCGGTACCCGTCATGCGGCGCTACGGCTTTACCGCCGAGTTCTTCGTCTGTGCCGGATTCATCGGCCAGACCAACCAGACCGCGTCCCATCTCAACGTGCAACGCTACCTCAGCTGGAGCCAGATCAACAGCCTGGCCGGCGACGGCTTCTGGATCGAGGATCACGGCCAGAAGGACATCAGTGTCCTGTGGTCGGTGCCGCCAACCGTGCTCCGCGCCGAGGTGGACCAGTCCGCCCGGCTGCTCGCGGCGCGTACCGGCCAGCCGGTGCAGTTCCTGGCCTACACCGGGGCGCTGTGGCCGTACGCGAGTGCGGCGCAGGCAGGTCCGGCGCAGGAAGCGCTGTTTCCGAAGCTGGCCCAGATCCGGTATGCCGGCGCGGTGGTCGACTCATCCCTGCCATCGACCGTGGAGTCGAGCCGTCAGATGTGGCAGCTGCCGCGCGTGCGCATCTTCCCCGGGGAGAGCATCACGGCGTTCGCGGCGGCGCTGCGGTAGCGGAGCCGGTGTGATGGTATCGCTCCGTCGAATTGCCGCGGTGTCGGCGCTTGCCACGGCATGCGCCCTCGGCGGCATCGCCGGCCTGGCGAGCCGTGAGGCGAGCAGTCAGTCCGCGCGCGCTCCGGACCCGGCGCTGCTCCCGGGAAGCGGCATTCACGCCATCCGGCACGTGATCGTCATCATGCAGGAGAACCGCTCGTTCGACTCTTACTTCGGCACCTACCCTGGCGCCGACGGCATACCGGTGGCAGGAGGACAGCCCGCGGTCTGCAACCCCGACCCTCGCACCCAGTCGTGCGTCCGGCCCTTCCCCGTGCACGCCGATCGCAACCGGGGCGGCGTGCACGACGCCGTCGCCTCGGCCGCCGATATCGACGGGGGAATGATGGATCGGTTCATCGCCACCACCGAACAGTCACGCGGCTGCGGCGCCACCGCCGATACCGACTGCAGCGGCAACGGGACCGGCGCACCGGACGGCGTCATGGGCTTCCACACCGCGAGCGACATCCCAAACTACTGGTCGTACGCTCACCACTTTGTCCTGCAGGACCACATGTTCCCACCGGTGAGCTCCTGGAGCCTGCCAACTCATCTCGCCATGGTGTCCGCCTGGTCGGCCGTCTGTGCCGACGACCGGGATCCGATGAGCTGCCACTCTTCCCCCTCGGGACTCGTCGCCGGGAAGACCGCCGCGACGAGCTGGTACCCGTGGACCGACATCACCTACCTGCTTCACGCCCATCACGTGAGCTGGGGCTACTTCCTCGACGGCGGGACCGTCCACGGCGCGGGGAGTTCGGCGCGCGGTGTGCCGTACATGTGGAACCTGCTGCCCCGCTTCCGGGACGTGGTCGCGAACAACCAGGCCGCGAATGTACAGCCGCTGTCCCGGTTCATGCGCGCCGCGGCGGCCGGCCGGCTGCCCGCCGTCTCCTGGGTCGTTCCACAGCTTGCCGACAGCGAGCACCCACCGTCGCTGGTAAGCCGTGGTCAGGCCTTCGTGACCCGCGTCGTCAACGCCGTCATGCGGAGTCCGAATTGGAAGCACTCCGCGATCTTCCTCGCCTGGGATGACTTCGGCGGGTTCTACGACCACGTTTCCCCGCCGCGAGTAGATACGATCGGCTACGGCATCCGCGTGCCCGGAATCGTCATCAGTCCGTACGCCAGAGCCGGCTACGTCGACCATCAAATCCTCTCGTTCGACGCATACCTCAAATTCGTCGAGGACGATTTCCTCGGCGGTCAGCGCCTCGATCCGGCCTCAGATGGACGGCCCGATTCACGACCCGACGTTCGCGAGAACCTGGCGGTTCTGGGCAATCTCCTGCGCGACTTCAATTTCAAGCAGAAACCACGGCCGCCGCTGCTGCTCCCCGTGTCGCCGGCCACCACCCTCACCGGCGGCTGAGTCAGGTGACGATTCGCAGGCGCGCCTGAGCGGACTCGCGGCGCTGGTGATTGAGATGACAGAGGGCAATGGCCACCGCGTCGGCCACGTCCGGAGGATTGGGCGTCGCCACCAGTCCGAACGTGCGGCGCACCATCTGCTGGATCTGCTCCTTGCTGGCTCGGCCGTTGCCGGTCAACGCGCTCTTGACCTGCGTCGCCCCGTAGTGGAACAGCGGTATGTCGTGGGTACCCGCCGCGAGACAGATCACGCCCCGCGCGTGTCCCATGAGGATAGCGGTCCGCGGGTGCGCGTAGTGCGAGTACAGCTGTTCGAGCGCCATGCTGTCCGGCTGGTGCTGCGCGATGATGGAGCTCAGCTCGTCGTACAGGCGCCTGAGACGCTCGGGAAGCGGGATCTGCGCGTTCCCGGCGTCGATCGTGCCGGCTTCGAGGAGCCGGATGCGGCTGCCCTGTTGCTCGAGCACGCCGTACCCCGTGATGACGAGGCCGGGATCCACCCCCAGGGCCTTCATGCCGGCAGCCGCCTCACACCGAAACCGGAGTCAGACAAGAGCCCGTATACACTGAAAGTTGGCACATGGTCGCTCAATTGGTTGACGGTAGCACATCCCATACGGTACACAGGAAGTAGTCGGGTAGAGGCACAGCCCCCGTTAAGGAGTTGGAGATGGCTCAGGTCACCCTGGATCACATCTGGAAACGGTATGGAGAGGTCGTGGCCGTCCATGACGTCTCGCTCGAAGCACGCGACGGCGAATTTCTCGTCCTCGTCGGCCCGTCGGGCTGTGGGAAATCGACGACGCTGCGCATGGTCGCCGGACTCGATGATATCTCAGCCGGCACGATCAGCATCGGCGACCGCGTGGTCAACGACCTCTCCCCGAAGGACCGCGATATCGCCATGGTGTTCCAGAGCTACGCGCTCTATCCCCACATGAACGTGCGCGACAACATGGCCTTCGGGCTCAAGCTTCGCAAGACTCCGTCGGCCGAGATCAAGCGGCGCGTCAATGAAGCCGCCGAGATTCTCGGCATCGCCAATCTTCTCGACCGCAAGCCGAAGCAGCTCTCCGGCGGCCAGCGCCAGCGCGTGGCTCTCGGCCGCGCCATCGTCCGCAATCCCGCCGTCTTCCTCATGGACGAGCCGCTCTCCAACCTCGACGCCAAACTGCGAGTCCAGACGCGGGCCGAGATTAGCAAGCTGCATCAGCGGCTGAAGACGACGACCGTCTACGTCACCCACGACCAGACCGAGGCGCTCACCATGGGCGACCGGATCGCGGTGCTCAAAGACGGTTTCCTGCAACAGATCGATAAGCCGCAGATCCTGTACGACTATCCGATCAATACCTTCGTGGCGGGTTTTATCGGCAGTCCCGCCATGAACATGATCTCCGGCGAGCTCCAGACCGAGAACGGCCATGTCGCGGTGGTGGGCGACGGCTGGAACATCCCGCTGACCGACGCGCTCGGCCAGGCCGCCCGCGGATCGAACAGCAAGAAAGTGATGCTCGGCATCCGGCCCGAGCACATCACGCCGCTCTCGATCCTCAAGGGATCGCCCCCGAACCAGATCTCGACCACGATCGAGGTGGTCGAGAACATGGGCAGCAAGCAGTACGTGTATCTCAGCCACGACGGCACCACGCTTACCGCCGAGTTCCCGATCGAGGCCGACGCCCGGCCGGAACAGTCCATCCAGGTGGTCTTCGACCCGGAGAACATGCACCTCTTCGACGAGGAGACGGGCAACGCCATCGGTCACAGCCGGTCGGCGGTGCAGTCGCAGCCGGTTCGCGCCTGACGGAGAGCCGGATCAGTCGCGACGAGGCGTGTAGCGCCCATCGGGCTTTGCAGACAGAGAAGCGGCCGGGCCAATAGCCCGGCCGCTGTGTTTCTCGAGATGATCGTGCACCACGCTGTCGACAGTGCCTCACTCGCCTTACCGAGTGACCCGGCTCTAGCCAGGCCGCTCTACGGCACCCGGAGCTTGCTGCTTACCGCTGCTTCCTCCCGGACCTGACGGGGTTCACAGGGCTCCGCCGCGTAGAACCCGGCTTTCAACGTCTGGCCATCCGGCAGATGCGGCTGAGACATGCCTCGAGCGTGGAATTACGCCCCGCTGTAGCGGATTGCGGGTACAGGGCACCGCTAGCTCCCCGCCTAGCACGATCGCTCTCAGTATACCCGTCTTTCCGGCGGATCGCTCAAAGCCTCCCGGGCCGGCGGGGCTACACGGCAGGCAGCAGCGCCAGCGCCTCGTCGATCGCGTGCTGTGGTAGCTCGAAGTTCTCGAGATTTCCGGCAAAGTACGCGTCGTAGGCCGCCAGATCGAAGTTCCCGTGACCGCTCAGGTTGAAGAGGATGACGCGCTGCTCACCCGCCTGCTTCGCCTCTTCTGCCAGATCGATCGCGGCGCGGATGGCATGCGCCGACTCGGGGGCCGGAACGATCGCCTCGGTGCGCGCGAACGTCACCGCTGCGTCGAAGACGGGTACCTGGGGGTAGGCAACGGCGTCGATCACCTTGCCGTCGACCAGTGCGCTGAGCGTGGGGGCATCTCCGTGGTAGCGCAGACCCCCGGCGTGAATCGGCGCCGGCACGAAGGAGTGCCCGAGCGTGTGCATCTGCAGGATCGGCACGATACCCACGGCGTCGCCGAAGTCGAAGCCGTAGACCCCGCGCGTCAGAGTTGGGCAGGCAGTCGGCTCCACGGCAAGGATCCGCACCTCCCGATTCGCCGTCAGCTTGTCCTGCACGAATGGATAGGCGAGCCCGGCGAAGTTACTGCCGCCTCCCACGCAGCCGATGACGACATCCGGATACTCGCCGGCCATCTCCATCTGCTGCCTGGCCTCCAGGCCGATGACCGTCTGGTGCATCAGCACGTGGTTGAGCACGCTGCCCAGCGAGTAGTTGGTGTCGTCGTGGGTAGCCGCGTCCTCGACCGCCTCGCTGATGGCGATTCCCAGGCTCCCGGTGGAATCGGGACTCTGCTCGAGGATTGCCCGACCCGAATTGGTTCGATCGCTCGGACTGGCGATCACCTCCGCGCCGAAGGTGCGCATCAGCGAACGCCGGTACGGCTTCTGATCGTAGCTGGCCCGCACCATGTACACCGTGCACTCCATCCCGAAGAGCGCGCACGCCATGGAGAGCGCCGAGCCCCACTGACCCGCGCCCGTCTCCGTCGCCAGGCGCCGCACTCCGGCTTCCTTGTTGTAGTACGCCTGGGCGATCGCGGTGTTCGGCTTGTGGCTTCCGGCGGGATTCACGCCCTCGTACTTGTAGTAGATGTGGGCCGGCGTCTGGAGGTGCCGCTCCAGCCGGTACGCCCTGTAAAGGGGGGTGGGCCGGTACAGGCGGTAGGCATCGCGAACCTCATCCGGGATCGGAACCCACCGCTCGGTTGAGACCTCCTGCTTGATCAGCTCCATGGGAAAGATTGGCGCGAGATCGGCCGGTCCCAGCGGTTGCTTGGTTTGCGGATGATATGCCGGGGTAGCGGCAAATGGCGTGTCCGCCAGGATGTTGTACCAGTCCGTCGGGATCTGATCTTCGGTCAGCAAGAACTTCACGGTGGCCGACATAGCATGCTCCTCCTGTTACGTCCATTCACCTGCAGCGTGGCTCGATTCCGCAATCCTCCGCCCTCCGCCACGCGCGTCACGCGTGGCTGACCTGGCCGATTGGCGTGCACGATACTCCCAGTGTTGCTGATACGCCCCCACGCGACAACCGAAGAGCACGGCCGCGCTGCCGCTGCCGGCGGCGGCACACCGGCGTGCGCCCGGCCGCCGGATCGTGCTAGGGTGGTGAAGTCACGGAGGAGTTGGTTTGCGGGTGGTACGAGCGCGCCCTGCGGGGCGCGGATCAGCGCTGCGGACTGCAATGTTCACGGCGCTCGGCGTACTCACCGCAGTGCTCCTCGCCGCTTCCGCCGCCTACTATGTCTTCGCCGCGAGCGGCTCGGTCGGCGCGGGCTTCTTCCAGGCACAGCCCGGCTCCCTGCACTGGGACGGGCGCACGCGACTCACCGTGCTGCTGGCCGGCTCGCCCAACGCGCAGACCGCGGCGGGACAACTCCTGGTGGCTTCGCTCGACCCCGGCCGCCGTGAGCTGTCCGTCCTCGCCGTCCCCTCCAGCATGTGGGTCACGATTCCCGGCTACGGTCAGGGTCCGATCGCCGATAGCTACGCCGACGGCGGCACGCGCCTCTTGCTCCTCACCGTCGAGAGCGCCCTCCGCATTCCGATCCCGTACTACGCCGTCATGGACCCTGCCGGGTTTTCCCGGCTGGTCGACGCGCTCGGCGGTGTTACCGTGCCGCAAGGCTCGCCCGCTCAGGCGACCGCCAGCTCGTCCGGCCGTGCGGTAGCTCGCCCCGCGACCGGCAGCCCGCACCTGAGTGGAGCAGCCGTGGTGGCCGCTCTGGCGTCCGCCGAATCGACTGTGTCCCCGGGTTCAGCAGCACGCATCGGCGGGTTTCTCACCGCGCTACTCCAACAGGATCTGTCCGGTGGCAACCTTCTGCGCGTCCCGGAAGTAATCAGCGCGGTTGGAGGGGCAATCCACACCAACATTCCCTACAACCAGCTGGACGCCGTTGCGCGCACGGTGAGCTCCGTCCCGAGCTCCCGCGTCAGTCTGGTCCAGCTCGGCGCCGGGAATCAGGTGGTTGCGCCCTACCAGGCAAACGGGGCGACCGTCTATCTGCCGGACTGGCAGGGTGTAACAGCACTGTCGCGGCGCCTGCTGGGAGTCGCCACGTACCCGGGCGCGGCCGCCGAGGTCCTGAACGGCTCGGGCGTTGCCGGTCAGGCGGCGTCACTCGCCTCCTGGCTGAGATCGGCCGGCATACCGGTGCGAGGCTTTGCCTCGGCGCCGACTTCCACGGTCGCCCACACGCAGGTTATCGTCTCGCGGCACAGCGGCCGGCGAGCCGCCGAGCTGGCGCGGGATGTCGCGAGTCTGCTGCAGGTCCCGGTCGTGAGCAGCGGTGCGCCAGCCTCGGCCGCTACCGTCGAAGTCCTGATCGGGCAGGATTTCCAGGACCTATCGCAGCAGTAAGCCGTCCGCCTCGCAAGCTCTCCGCGGGATCATCGGAGCGACGAATGGCCGGCAAGCCGGCGGCCGGCGGTGCAATGGGGCCACGTGCTGGTTTTGCAACCATCCTCTCATTGAGGACTTGACGGGCGCTTCATATAATCTGGGGACTGGGTCAGTATGTGGATACCGTCATTCGCACCACTCGCGTCGCCACCGCGCCCCGAATCTCGCATGACCGGCCGGCCTGGCTCACCTTCGCGGCCAACGCCGTGGCGTTACTCGCCGCGCTGGTTCTCCTTTTCACCGTCCCGGGCAACCACAGCGCGATGCGTGTGGGCGATGTCGCGGGTGAGACGATTGTCGCCCAGCGTCACGCCACATACACCGATCTAGCCGCCACCGCGGCCCGACGCCGCCGTGTTATGGATGCCGTGCCGCTGGTCTACCGGTTCACGCCAGCTGCAGCGGACCGGCGAGCTCAGCAGGCGACGACGTTCGTGGATCAGGTCAACGCGGTGCTGGCGACGAGCGCTCCGGCGCCGCAGAAGCTATCTCTGATCCTGGGGCTCGCGCCGAAGGACGTGTCTACCGCGGCGCTTCAGGAGTTCCCGGTACTCAGCCAGTCGGACTTCGCGCAGGTTCGCACCCGAGCCTTGAGTCTGCTGGAGCAGGCGGACGTATTCCGCTTCTCGCAGGCCGATCTCGAAGCGACCCAGCTCGGACTTCTCAGCACCGTTCCCCTGCAGTTGACCTACGCCCAGCGGCTGGCAATCAGCGATCTGCTCGTGACGTTCATGGTGCCCACGCTCACCGAGAACGTTGCCGCCACCAACGCGCTGCGGCGCCGTGCCGCGGCGCAGGTTCAGCTGGTGCAGGGCGCGATCTCTCCCGGTCAGGTCGTGGTGCGGCGCGGGGATGTCGTCACCTCGGAGGTCATCGCCCGGCTGCGCGCCCTCGGGCTGCAGAACCGGGGAACGACCTGGCACGACATCGCCGGATCTTTACTATTTGCCACCCTCATTCTTGTGATGCTGTTCTGGTACCTGCGCGTCTTTCAGCCGGAGGTGCTGGTCAATCCACGGCTCCTCCTGCTGATGGATGCCTGCATTGTCGCCACGCTCATCGGGGCGCGCGTGTTCACCGCGGGGCACGTGCTGCTCCCGTTCTTCCTGCCGGTGGCGGCGGCCTCAACGTTCGCCGCCGTGCTCATGGCGCCGGAGGCCTGCGTTGCGCTCACACTCACCATCGCCCTCCTCGCCGGCTGGGTCGTGGCCAACTCTTTCGAGCTGTCCGTGTACTACTTCTTCACCGGTACGGCCGGTATCCTCGCCGTGCGACACGTGCGCCAGCTGAAACAGTTCATGTTCGCCGGGGTGCTCATTACGCTCTTTGCCCTCGCCACGGTCCTGGCTTTCGGACTGGTGAACAGCACGTACGATCTGGCCGCGCTCCAGCAGTACTCGCTGGCGGCAATGTTCAACGGCTTCGTCTCCTCCGCGCTGGCGCTCGGCGGCTTCGCTCTCCTCTCCAGTTTCTTCGGCGTCACCACGACTCTGCAGCTGCTCGAGCTGGGCCAGCCGAACCAGCCCCTCCTGCGACGGCTGATGATCAGGGCGCCCGGGACCTACAATCACAGCCTCATCGTCTCCACGATGGTGGAGCGGGCCGCGGATGAAGTTGGCGCCAACGCGCTGGCGGTCAAGCTAGCCGCCCTCTACCACGACGTGGGGAAGACGGTCAATCCGCACTGCTTCGTCGAGAACCAGCTGGGAATGAGCAACATTCACGACGAGCTCCGCCCCGAGGAAAGCGCCCGGCTAATCCGAGGGCACGTGCCGCAGGGCCTTCGTCTCGCCCGGCAGCACAAGCTTCCCCGCGCGGTACTCGATGCGATCGCCGAGCACCATGGAACGATGACACTGGTCTACTTTCTCCATAGGGCCCGTCAAGAGGACGGCGCCGCCGTGGACGAGTCGCTGTTCATCTATCCCGGTCCGAAACCGCAGTCCAAGGAGACGGCGCTGCTGATGCTCGCCGACGGCTGCGAGTCCGCGGTTCGAGCCTCATCCGATCACTCGGCACAGCACATCCGGGACGTCGTCGACTACATCTTTCTGGAGCGCGTGCAGCTCGGGCAGCTCGACGAATGTCCTCTCACGCTGCGCGACCTGGAGCAGGCCAAGCACGCCTTTTGCTCCGTATTGAACGGACTCTACCACCCCCGCGTCGTCTACCCGGAGCCGGCGGAGCTCGCCGCGGACCCCGCCGCCGCGGTTCCCCGCGAGGCCGGTGCCTGATATCGTCCTCGCCGTCGACATCGAAGACGGCTGCGGCGATCAGGTCTCCGAAGACGTGATCGCTCGCGCGGCCCGTGCCGCAATCGAGGTAGGACTGACAGGCAGCCCGCTCCGCGAGCAGCTCGGTCGGACCGACTGCTTCGAGATCAGCGTGAGCCTCACCGACGATGCGGCGATGCGTCACCTCAATCGGGAATACCGTGGCGTCGACCGGACCACTGACGTACTCTCTTTCTCCCTGCAGGAAGAGGGAGGCCCACCGGTGTCGTACCCTCCCGGCATACCCGTGCCGCTGGGCGAGATCGTGCTGTCAGGTCCTTACCTGAAGCATCAGGCGGACGCCCTCGGCCATCCGCTGGCCACGGAGGTTGCGTGGCTCACCGTACACGGCGCCCTTCAGTTGCTCGGCTATCGGCATGACACGGACGCCGAAGCTGAGTTGATGGAGCGGCTGGAGCGTGCGGCGCTGGAGAGCTCGGGCTTCAGTCCCGACTGACGCCAACCGCGGCCAGCTCGCGGCGTGGCGCCGGAACCAGGTGCCCCGCCCACTGAATCACACCCGCCGCCCAGGTCAGGCCGGCCCCGAAACCGACCATCACGACGCGATCGCCCGGCTTCAGGCGTCCCTGCTCCTCGGCCTCGCACAGCGCAATCGGGATCGAGGCACTCGAGGTATTGCCGTAGCGATCAATGTTGACGAAGACCCGCTCGGTCGGTATCCCTAACCGCCGTACCGCGGCGTCGATGATGCGGTGATTGGCCTGATGGGGAATGAAGAGGTCGATCTCGGACGCATCCATCCCAACCTTCTGCAGCACCTGGTTGGTCGACTCGGCGACGACGCGAGTGGCGAAGCGAAACACCTCGGGCCCGGCCATCCTCACGAAATGCAAGCCGTTTCGTACCGTCTCCTCGCGCGCCGGCATCTTGCTGCCACCGGCGGGCAGACAGAGCGCCTGGGCGCCGGAACCGTCGGATCCCAGCACGTACTGTGGCTCGAGGCCGGCATGGCTCCCCTCCGAGACGACCACCGCGCCGGCGCCGTCGCCGAACAGCACGCAGGTGGCGCGATCGGTCCAGTCCAGGATCCGGCTCAACGATTCGCTTCCCACCACCAGGACGTGCCGCTGCATCCCCGACGCGACGAGGGAAGAGGCGAGCGCCAGCGCGTACATGAAGGACGTGCAGCCCGCCTCCAGATCGAATGCGCCGCCATGGATGCCGAGCGCGTCCTGAATGAGACAGGCGGTCGCCGGGAACTGAAAGTCCGGCGTGGCCGTCCCCACGATGACCAGATCGATATCGTCGGGCGTCAGCCCGGCTCGCTCGATAGCCCGACGGGCCGCCTCGGTTCCCATTGACGACGTTGTCTCGTCCGGCGCCACGATATGCCGCTGCTTGATGCCGGTGCGCGAGAAGATCCATTCGTCGGACGTATCGACGATTCGCTCCAGGTCCTGGTTGGTGAGCACGCGTTCCGGCACATACATGCCCCAACCGCGAATTGTCGGATAGCTCATGACTCTCCTCCACCGGCATCAGGTCTGACATAGAGCAGCGGCGCGCCGGCCTCGACCAGGTCGCCCTCTGCGGGAATAATCGACAGCACCTGGCCGCCAACCTCGGCGGTGACCTCGTTAAAGAGCTTCATCGTCTCTATCAGGGCCACTACCTGCCCCGCCTCCACACGGTCCCCAGGGTTGATAAAGGGTGGCTGCTCCGGGCTGGGCCGCGCGTAGAACACACCGGTGAGCGGCGCGGTGATTGCCACGCCGTCGCTTTCCACCGACCACGCGCCATGCTCCGGGCCCGCCGATCCGGCGATCCGGCCGGGCTCACGCCGCAGATACAGTCGGGACGAGCCAGCACTGACTTCCAGCTCGTCGACATCGGTCCCCTCGAGCTGGCGCAGGATCTGCCGCAGCGTGTCCGCGTCGAGGAAGGAGCGACGGGAAGCGTCGGATTCGGTCATACACCTACCTGGCCGGGTGAGAAACACTGAGCGGTCCCACTACCGCGGCGACGGCGTCGCGGCGGTGCACGGCCCTGAACGGTCCGTACTCTGAGAAACTAACCGGACAGCTTGCGGAAGATGAGGCTGACATTGTGGCCGCCGAATCCGAACGAGTTGCTCATAACGGCGTCGAGGGATGCGGTGCGGCCTTCATTGGGGACATAGTCGAGGTCGCAGGACGGATCGGGGTTCTCGTAATTGATGGTCGGCGGTATGAAATCGTCGCGCATGGCCAGAACCGAGAAGATCGATTCCACGCCGCCCGCCGCGCCTAGCAGGTGACCGGTCATCGACTTGGTGGAGCTCACTGGGAGGGACATGGCGTATTCGCCGAAGACGGTCTTGATCGCGGCGCTTTCGGCACTGTCGCCGACGGTCGTCGACGTGCCGTGCGCGTTGAGGTACTTGATTTCTTCCGGCGCCATCCGGGCCCGCGACAGTGCCTCCGCCATCGCTCGCGCCGCCCCCTCGCCTCCGGCAGCGGGCTCGGTAATGTGAAACGCGTCGGCGGTTTGTCCGTAGCCGACGAGCTCGGCCAGGATGGTCGCGCCGCGCCGTCGCGCGTATTCGAGCTCCTCGAGGGTGACGATACCGGCGCCTTCGGAGAGGATGAATCCATCCCGCTCGGCATCGAACGGACGGCTGGCGCGCTCCGGCTCGTCGTTTCGCGTCGACAGCGCGCGCATGTTCGCGAACGCGGCCATGCCGATCTCGACCACGCCTGCCTCGGCGCCGCCGGCTAGCATGACATCTGCCTGGCCGCGGCGGATGATCTCGGCAGCCTCGCCTATTGCATGGGCTCCCGTGGCGCACGCCGACACCGTGCTGAAGTTTGGCCCCTTGGCGCCGAGGATGATCGAGATCATGCCCGGCGCAAGATCGACCACCATCTGGGTAATCAGGAACGGGCTTACCCGGCCGGGCCCGCGCTCGAACAGAGTCCTGAACCCATCGGTCAGCGTACCGAGTCCGCCCACGCCGGATCCCACCACGACGCCGACTCGCTCCGCATTCTCGGATGTGATTTCCAGTCCGGACGAGCGCAAAGCCTCGACCGTGGCGGCGAAGGCGAGCTGCTGAAACCGATCCATGCGGCGCGCTTCCTTCCGCTCCAGGAAAGCAGTCGGGTCGAAGTCCTTCACTTCGCCGGCGATCTGCACCGGCAGGCGCGATGCATCGAAATGGGTGATCCGGCCGATTCCCGATCGCCCTGCTTTGATGCCGCACCAGGTGGTCGATACGTCGTTCGCCAGCGGGGACACGCATCCCAGCCCGGTAATGACAACGCGCCGGCCCATTCTCTTCCGGCCCTCCCCGTCGTTTGTCCTCATGCCGGCCGCATTGACCTGCGCCCGATTGTGCCTTACTGCCGTGCCGCCACACAAGACGGCCGGCGGCCAGTCTCCACCTCGCGGCGAAATTGTGCCGTCTCCTGCATGTTCCCTAGAATGTCGGGCGCACTTGCGCTTAAACCTGCCGATGTAGCTCAGTTGGTAGAGCAGGCGCTTCGTAAGCGTCATGTCGCCGGTTCGAGTCCGGCCATCGGCTCCAGACGGCATGCGACGAGCGCCTCTTCGGAGGCGCTCCCATCGCAGGCTGGAGAACAAGCGGCCAGAGCGTGCCAATCGGAAACAGCGCCCGTCGAAGCGCCACACCTCGTCGCGGCCGGCGACTGTGGACGGAATGGCCTGCTCTCCTCGCCCTCGCCGCCATCCTCACGTGCGGAGTCACCGCGTGTGGAACTGCAGCTTCGGCGCACAACGCCGCGCTCCGCGTGCCGGTGTACGGTCTGCCGGGCCATCTTGACCCCGGCATTCTCGACCCGGCGCGTGCCTCCGCCGCAACTCCACTCTGGCTCGCATCCATGTTCAACTCGGGCCTGGTAAAGTTCAGCCCTGACCTGCATGTTATCCCCGAGCTCGCCGTTTCGATTCCCACGATCTCGACCGACGGTCGCTCCTACACGTTCACCATCCGTCAGGACGCGCGGTTCGCCGACGGGTCGCACTGTACCGCGCGGGCGGTTGCATACTCGTTCGCGCGCGCGCTTGGCCCCCGAACCGGGTCGGCGCTGGCACGCAGTTACCTGGGCGGGATCGTGGGCGCGGACGCGGTCGAAGCGGGACTGACGACTGACCTCAGCGGCGTGCAGATCGTGCATCGTCTGACCGTGCGTATTCGGCTGGCCGCGCCCGACGCGACGTTCCTCGAGAAGCTGGCCTTCCCGGTCGCGGACATCGTCGAGCCATCGACGGGTATGGCCGGCGAGTCACCCTCCGGCCTCGGCCCCTGGTCGATCGCCTTCCGCCACAGCGATGGATCGGTAACGGCGCTGCCGCGTCGTCACTACTATGGCGCTCCCATCCAGCTCAAGGAGATCCGCCTGCTTCCGGCCGCCGATTCCCGACGCGCGCTGGAGCTCTACCGCCAGAATCTGGTGGATGTAGCTCAGGTACCCCGCCAGGACTTCCGCGGCTATTCGACTCGGTCCGACTTCGTCAGCGGACAAGCGCTCGACGCGTACTACGCGCTACCGACCGGTCCGGGACGGACTCTGCTCGCCGCCTCGCTCGATCGTTCCACCCTGGCGACTGCGCTGGGCTCGGCGGCCACGCCGCTCTCCGGCATCGTCCCGCCCGCCATCCCCGACTACGCCGGCTCGGATTCTCCGGCCACGGCCCCCGGGAGTGACGCGTCCCGTCGCCCGCCGGCCGTGCAGCTCGTGGGGGTGCCGGGCGGAGACGCCCTAGGTCGCACGGTGCGTGGCGCCTTGCTTCGACAGTGGACCGTGCGTTCACATGCCACAACGCGGGTGTTTCTGGTTCACGCCGGCTTTGCGCTGCCGGACCCTGGCGTCTGGCTCCGCATCGTTCTCTTGCAGACCAGGAGCTCCTGGTATCGATCGATGCTCGCTCAGGCCAATGCCCTGACCAACGACCCGGTCTCACGCATGAGCGACTACGAGACGGTCGAGAGCTGGGCACTCCAGCAGGGTTTGGTCATTCCCCTGGCAAGTGGTGTGAACGGTTACGTCATTCGAAGCTCAGTGGAGAATCTGCAGCTCACGCCGTTGGGCCCGATGCCCGAGAACAACAACTGGTCGCTCGTCGCCACGTCCTAGCCGGCGCCGGCTCGCGCCGGTCCGGCCCTACTCTTCCGGCACACCTGTCGTGCATCGTGAGAAAATGCACATCGAATCTTCAGAACCGTCTCAGCAACCGTCGCTACTCTAGAGGATGCCTGTGAATCCCCATACCTCCGCCCTTGCTTCGATCTCGATCTTATGTCTCCTGGCCGGAGGAATCACCACCGGCCTGTCCGCCCGACCCCTCCTTGCCGCGGCTGTCCCGAGCGGCTCAACGCCCACCGCTCGCTGGTCCCTCCTTCCCGGTTCTATGCTGCCGGATCTGAGACGGGCCAGACGCCTCGGGGCCGCGCCTTCCACACGCACGCTCGGGGTCACGGTGACGCTGCGGGTGCGGGATCAGGGTTCGCTGGACGCGCTCCTCTCACAGCTCTATGCCCCGTCGTCTCCCGAGTTCCGCCAATTCCTCACCCCCCGGCAGTTCGAGCACCGGTTCGCCCCGACCGCGGCGGCGCGAGCCGGCGTCATTGCCTGGCTGCGCGCCAGTGGGCTCCGCATCACGGGCACCTCGGGTAATGGTTTGCAGATCTTCGTCTCCGGGCGCGTGCCGGCAATCGAGCGCACCTTCGCCACGTCTCTTGCGAGCTTCCGGCGGGGAGCACAGACGTTCACCGCCAACACCACTCAGTTGCGACTCCCCGGTGCGATCGCATCCGACGTGCTCGCCGTGTCGGGACTCACCTCCTCGGCCCACCAGCAGCCGATGGCCGCGCCCCACGCCCAGTCATCGGCGCCGAACGGCTTCGCGCCGTCAGACATCACCTCGATCTATGACATGACACCACTGGTCCGGCAGGGCTCCGGCGGCTCGGCACAGACGATAGCCGTCGCGTCCTTTGCCGACTATGACCCGGCCAACATTTCCACCTTCGATCAGCAATTCGGGTTGACCGCCGCGGTGAGCCGCATCGCCGTCAGCGACGGTGTGTCCACGGGCGCTCAGCGCGGAGCACGCAACGGTCAGGATGAGGCCGACACAGACATCGAGGTGCTGCAGGGTATCGCGCCGAAGGCGAACATCCTGGTGTACGAGGCGCCCAACACGGATCGCGGCGCCCTCAATCTCTACAACAAGATCGTCAGCGACGATCGGGCGTCGATCATCACCACGAGCTGGGGCGGAGTCGAGTCGTCGTATCCAGCCGACGAGCTGAATGCGATTCATCAGGCGTTGCAGGAGGGTGCCGCGCAGGGGCAGTCGTTCTTCGCCGCGTCGGGCGATGCCGGTGCGTACGACGGCGCAGGATCGGTACCGAACGGGAATACGACACTGGCAGTCGATTTCCCGGCGTCCGATCCCTGGGTCACGGGAGTCGGAGGCACCACCCTCGTCGCCAACGGCACATCGTACGTGAACGAGACGACCTGGGCCGACACGTCCGATCCGAACAATCCGGTCGCCAGTGGCGGTGGCCTGAGCTCGGTCTTCAAGCGCCCAAGCTACCAAGCCGGTCCAGGAGTCGACAACCAGTACAGCAATGGAATGCGCCAGGTTCCCGATGTTGCCGCGGACGCGGACCCCAGCACCGGTTACGCCGTGTACACTGTCGACCCGCGGGATACTCCGACCTGGGGTGTCACGGGGGGAACGAGCGTCGGCGCACCGGTGTGGGCGGGCTTCGCGGCACTCGTCAATGCGGCTGTCGGGCACCCGCTTGGCTCCCTGAACCCGTACCTCTATGCCCTCGGGCAGAAGGAGGCGAGCTCTGGCCGGCCCCCGTTCCATGACGTCGTCGAGGGCACGAACCTCTACTATCCCGCCACCCCTGGATGGGATTTCGCCACCGGCTGGGGCTCACCCGACGGCGCGGGACTGCTGGCCGATCTCCAGTCACTTCCGGCTCCCTCAACGCCGGCGCCAAGTCCGACACCCCGCCCGACGTCAACGCCCACGCCGGCGGCCACCGTGACCGTCCCGGCCATCAACGTCGACCAGGTTCTCTTGCTCCATCGGGTCAACGGGAAGCTCAAACGGACCGGCTCGCTCAAGCTCGGGGAGTCGGGGATTCTCGTCATCTTCTACAGCAGTCAGCATGCGGGCCCGCTTCACGCCAGCGGGCGCCTGCGCGTGCAGCAGAAGGGCAAGATACTGGAGGTGTTGGCGCTCAAGACGGCGACGTACCAGGGAAGGCCGGTGCTGGAGGCCACGGTTCGTTTCACCAGCAAGAAGCGCGTCGGCACGATTCTCGCGCAGGGGACCGTGAGCCTCGGATCGACGTCCACCGCGTTCAATCACGCATTCAAGCTACTGCCGCTGAAGTAAGGCCGTATCGCGCGGACGCGGCGCGGTGAACAGCTCCGGTCACCGCCGGTACCCCAGGGCACCGGCGTTCTCCTCGATGACGGCTCGCAGGTCCCGCGGCACGCGCGTGATTTTGTGCCGCCCATCGAGAAAGGCGAAGACGACGCGACCCAGAGCCGCCGGGTCGCCGTCACTCGCGCACTCGTATTGCACCGTGAGCGTCGCCGCGGTGAGGCCGGCGACCGTTACCGTAACCTGGAACGGTTCGTCCATCCGCAAAGGCCGGTAGAAATCGCACTCAACGTGCCGGATCACCGGGTACCAGCCGGCTTCCAGCATGCGGTCGTACGAGTAGCCGGCCCGCCGAAAGACGTCGACCCGGGCCTCCTCGAAGGTATCGAGAAACGCGCCGTGATACATCGCGCCGTTCAGGTCGGTCTGGTGGGTGCGCACCCGGCTGTGGTACACGTTCAGCGGTTCGTCGTTTCCAGCCATCCGCCTTCCTCCGGTGGATAATACTGCAGCATGCCGGGGAGAGGTGCCAGATGACCGGAGGAGCGTCGCACGAGCCCAGCGAGAGTCTCGACAATCTGCTCCACCAGCTGAATCGCGCGCTGGAAGCGACCAGTACCAGGGACATGTCGGACGCGGCCGGCCGGGCACAGGCGCTGGCCGTGGCACT
>DATGJB010000048.1:0-13521 GCA_035295425.1 Chloroflexota bacterium
AAGTCGGCTACCAGGTTCTGCTCGTTGATACGAAAGCTCATGACTACCTCAGCGATAGGCCGCGGCCTGAATGCCGTACAGGTCGGCGTAGTGACCCCCTCGTGCCATCAGCTCGTCGTGGCTGCCCATCTCGATGGCGCGTGCGCCATCCAGCACCACGATCAGATCCGCCATGCGCACCGTGGAGAAGCGGTGAGAAACCAGGATAGTAATGCGGCCGTCGTGGCCGTCACTGCGGGCGGCGAGCGCGAAGTGCTCGAACAGGGCGTGCTCGGTCTCGGCGTCGAGCGCCGCGGTGGGCTCGTCCAGAACCAGCAGCAAGGGCCGGTCGCGCATGAAGCCACGCGCCAGCGCCAGCTTTTGCCACTGACCGAACGATATCTCGACCCCGTCCGGCCAGGTTGGTCCGAGCTGCGTTTCCAGCCCGGCAGGCAGCCGATCCACCACGTCCCCGGCACCGGCACGCCCCACCGCCGTGAGGACGGCGGGCTCCTCGTCGACGCGAGGCACATCGCCAACACCCACCGACTGACGGGTAAGGAGCTCGAAGCGGAAGAAGTCCTGAAAGGCGCCCGACATCCGCTCCCGCCAGCCTTCCGCCGGCAGGCGCGCCAGATCGGCCCCGTCCACCAGGATGGTGCCGCTACTGGGCTCGTAGAGCTTGGCAAGCAGCTTGACCAGCGTCGACTTGCCGGCCCCGTTCTCGCCGACGATGGCGACGACCGAGCCGGGATGGAGCGCGAGGGTGATATCCTCGAGCACCGCACGGTCGGTGCCTGGATAGGCGAAGGAAACGTGCTCCAGCCGGATTCCTTGCCGCAGCCGGTCGGGCACCGGAAGATCCGCCCGGGCAACCTGCTGCGCCGCATAGTCTTCCAGCCAGGCAAGGCGTCGTGAGCCGTCCAGCCAGACACCGCGCAGAAACCCGATCTCACCGACCGTGGCGCCGATGTACCCCGACAGCCGCGATCCCGCGGCCAGGACCAGCAGCACGTTCCCCGGCGAGGCATGGAGCCCGGAGGTCACGAAGACGATCGCGCCGACGTAGGCAAGCCCGAAGACCGACCAGGCAAGCGTGTTCCAGACGGCGGTGCCCCAGCGGACGGCGGCGAGCGGCCGGTAGCGGCGCTCCCAGGCTTCGCGCCGCTCCCGCACCAGGCGCGGCCCGATGCCGGTGACCCGCACCTCCTTGCCGGGCGGCGCGGTCGTCGCCGTGACAAACAGGTGTCGCGCCAGGCGGTTCGCCGGCGCCACGCGCTCCTGCACCGCGCGCTCGACGCCCGGCCGCCAGGTCGAGGCCAGCACGGTCGGCAGCGCGAAGAGCGCCAGCAGCGCCAGCAGGGGGTGGATCGACATCAGCAGGCCGATCGTCACCGCCAGCCGCAGTATCCAGCCGAACGTGGAAAACAGCGACATGTACATGTGGTCGAGGACGAAGACCTGATCGCGCAACACGGCCAGCCGGTCCAGATAGTCGGGCCGCTCCTGATGGGCGATAGTACCGATCGACGCCTGGAGGCGGGCAACATGCGACTCGAGCGCGATCGTGATCTTGTCGCGGAAGCGGCGCTGTACCCGCGTGCTGACGACACGCAGGAACCAGGTCACAGTAGCCGATACGCCGAGGCCGATGGCGGCGACCAGGAGCAGGCGGCGGTCACGGTCGATCACGCCGTTTCCGAGCAGCTTGAGCCAGAGGGCGAGCAGCGCGTCGGGCAACGCCGCCAGCAGTGACAGCACGAAAGCCGACGCCGCCAGCCAGGGCTCGTTTCGGTAGCCGAGCTTGCAGAGGCGCCACATCGACGGGATGGCAGGAGGCAGCCGGTCAGCTGAGGACGTCATAGACCATGCCCTCCTCGACATCTTCGTCCTGACCGGCCATGAAGCGCTGCGCCTGAAGATCGAACATCGTGCGATAGCGGCCACCTCGCGCCATCAGTTCGTCGTGCGAGCCAAGCTCGACGACCCGACCCCGATCGACCACACAGATGCGGTCGGCATGGCGCACCGTCGAGAAGCGATGCGATATCAGGATCGTGGTGCAGTCCCGCGTGGCGTCGAGGAGCCGCCGGAAGATCTCCGCCTCACCGCGCACGTCGAGCTGGGCGGTCGGCTCGTCCAGGAGCACCAGACCGGCGCCGAGCCGGACGGCGCAGAGCGCGCGAGCGAGCGCGACACGTTGCCACTGGCCGCCCGAGAGATCGGTCCCACCGGCGTAACCGCGCGCCAGAATCGTGTCGAGGCCCGGGATTGCCGCCGACGCGGTGCCTACCGGCAAGCCGCCTTCCTGCAGAGCGGCCAGGATCGCCTCGTCCGGCGCGCCGGCCGGGGCGACGTTGTCGCGCAGTGGCAGCTCGAATCGAATGAAATCCTGGAATACCGCGGCGATGCGCGAACGCCATGCTGCCAGGTCGAGCTCACGCAGATCGATCCCATCGACCAGGATCGCGCCACCCTGGGGATCGTACAGCCGGCAGAGCAGCTTCGCGATGGTCGTCTTCCCCGCACCGTTCTGACCGACGATGGCGAGCGACGAGCCCGCCGGGATCGTCAGATCAAAGCCTTCCAGCACCGGGGCACTCGAGGAATCGTAGCCGAACGTGACATCGCGCAGCGTGATCTCTCGAGCCGGCATCCCGGCGGCCGGACGGTGGCCGGGCGGCAGATATCCGGTCGGGGCCATCGCCGGCTCAAGACGCAGCACGGCGGCAACCGGCGCCGCCGCGCCGTCGAACGCCCAGTTCAACCCGCCGAAGGCGATCAGGCTGGTGCCCACCGCGGCCTGCGCGTAGACGACAACCTGGCCGAGTCCGAGGCTGCCCCCGGCGGCAGCGGCGCCAAGCGACCAGAACACGACGACATTGGCGCCGACGACTAACAGGACGCTCCACAGCACCGGCCTTTCACGCAGCCTCGTGGCCTCGTACTGAAGCTGAAATAGGCGCGTGCGGCGGGCGATGAACCGCTCGATTGTCCAGCTGCCCAGCCCGAACAGCCGCACCTCCTTCGCCGCCGGCGGGTCAACCGCCAGGCGGTACGTGTACTCCGCGTCGCGCTGTGCGTTTCTGACCTCGTCGGTGTTACGGTCGCGCCAGATCGAGCTCTCCCGTAGCAACCAGTGCGTCGCCAGCCAGGCACCGGCCAGAAGCAACGCCGCCCACCACGCATACCTCACCAGGACGATCGCCAGCGCCAGGCCGCCAATGATATCGACCAGGCCGCTGGCAATGAAGTCCATGCTGACCCAGAGCGGCGGCCCCATGATTCCCAGATCGAAGTCGCGCGCAATAGTGAGGTCGTTGGTGAGCATGGGGTTTTCGAGGTGTCCCATGCCCGGAGGCAGCACGCACGCCTCGGTCAGCCGGTCGTACAGCCAGGCAGCCGTGCGATCGCCCAGGTTGGCGCCGATCGCAGTGTGGATCGGGGTAAGCACCTGGAGCAGGACGAATACTGTGCCGGTCAGGACCAGCGGCCCGGTCAGACTGCCGCCATGCTGCACGGCGGCGATCAGCACACCCATCGCGATCGCGAAGAATGCCGGCAGGATCCCGCGCAGCAATAGCACGGCGAACCAGGAGACGGCCAGGGGACGGTCGGCGCGCGGCAGAACGGAGAAGAACTTCCACTCCTGCCGTCGTCGCAAGCGGGACAGGCCGACACTGAGATTCGTCGTATGCAGGACTCTGGTGACCATGCTCGAAGCTCTCCTGGAAGGCCGCGGCCCGGTCGCTCCGTCGCCGGCAGCTCGAGTCTGGGAAGGTGTCGCCGGGACAGAGAAGGATCGCCGTGGCAGACGAATAGTCGCACAGGCGGCAGGTGCGTTTCCACACCTTCTTAGCACATACGTTCGTCACGCCTGCCACAGCGGGTCGGTTCCCCGGCGCAGGGCGGCACCTGGACGCCAGGAGCCGTGTGCCGCCTCCCGGCGCCTGCGTCGCGCTCCGGTCCCGCGATCCCCGAAGGGGCCGCTACGAGGCGACGCGGAGCAGGCGCTCGACTACCGACAGGAGCGAATCCGTCTCGAACGGCTTGGCAATATACGCGTCGAAGTCGCCGATACGCGAGGCGAGAGCCAGGGCGCTATCCGAGGCGGATATGGCGATCAACGGGATGCCGCGTGCCGTGGGGTGGTGCCGAAGGGTCACCGCCAGGCTCAACCCGTCGACCGAAGGCATCATGAGATCGACCAGGATAACATCCGGCCGCTGCAACGAGATGATGTCGAGCGCCGATCGTGCGTCGTTGGCCACGACGACCGGATGCCCGTGAAACTCGAGGATGTCCGTCAAGAGCTCGGTAATGCCGGGCTCGTCATCCACCACCAGAATCATGACGGATTCCCCCTTTCACGGTGACGGCCAGCGCTGGATCGGCCCACGTCATGGTCCCAGAGGTCCAGACGCGGCCCAACACACAGCATACGGCCAAATTCCTCATCAGTCAATCCTTGACCGACCACGGTCTACCGGTGTATCGGAATACCATCAGCAGGAAGCGTGCCGTGACGGTTCAATTGGCGCATCCCGCGCCACGCCGGGGAGATCTGGCCGGGGCGTGCGGCGGACCGAAGGTCCGAGACGGCAGGCTACCGGCCGGGAGACGCGGGCAGCCGGTTCGCTTCGCCGCTCTTGGTGGGGCGGCAGAGCGCCACCACGTGCTGGACGCTGCTGATCCTTCCGTGAACGGCGCGCTCCGCTCGCTCCTCCACAAACGGTTCCACGCCGACGTGCAGGAACGCCATGCCGGCCGCGAGCGCTGCCAGCGCGTCGTCGATCGAGTCGCCGACGTAGACCGGGCGCCGCGCGCCCAGCCGCCGCACCATCTCACGGAGCGGGGCGGGATCCGGCTTGTGCCGCGGCGTATCCTCCGCCGCCACCAGCACGTCCTGCGTGAAGTAGCGGTCCAGACCCTGCTGATGCAGCGCCATCAGCGCTTCAACACGTGGCCGCGAGGTGACGATACCGAGCGCAAATCCGGTCAGCTGCTGCAACGTCTCCGCTGCGACCAGCGGACGCTCGCGGTAGAAGAGCGGATCATCCCACCGGAAGGGCGGCATCCAATCCGGCGGCCGGCCGGAGATCTGGCGCCACATCCGGTCTCCCAGATAGTACGTCTGAAAGATGTCGCGCAGCCGGCGGTAGGCGTACGAGCCGCGGTCGGCATCGCTCGGCACGAAGATCGAGCCATGCAGCCTTCTGCCCACCAGACCCCAGGTGGCGTCCCAGTCCCCGTTGAATCCCGGGTAGCGCTTGATCTCCCGCACTTCGTCCATCGAGACCGGCCGGCGCAAGAGATACTCGGCGGTCAGGCGGATAGCCTCCCGGTAGGAGGAGCTCTCGTCGACCAGGGTTCCGTCCATATCGAAGAGGATGGAGTCAACCTCAAGCACCGCCATGCGTCGCTCTCCTCGACCTCTCCTGGCCGGCAGCTGCAGTCGTTCCGCCCGGCTATCGAACGGCGGTATGCCGGCCACGGCGGGGTGACCGGTCCGGGCAGGCGGCGGCCACGTGCCACGCCCGCGGAGACTGGGCCCCGGTCTCAGTGTAGGGGCTCGGAATGCCTCCGGCCCACCACCCGCTCGAGCAGGTCGGCAGCGCGCTCCAGCACGGCAAGCTCCTCCCCCGAGAACTCGGCCAGGTCACGCGCCAGGGAGGCGACGCGCCGCCAGCGTCTCTCCCTCATCAGGCGCACGCCGGCCGGCGTCGCCCGGACCAGTGTACGGCGCCGATCGTCCAGGACCCGCTCGCGCTCCGCCAATCCCTCCGCTACCAGCTGGTCGACGATCCGCGTCATGGTCGGGGAGCGTACCTGCTCCACCTCCGCCAGCTGACCCAACGTGAGGGGGGACCCAAACACGATGACTGAGAGCGCCGAGAGGCAGGCGGTGCTGAGGCCGGATCCGGCGTCCTCGCGTCGCGCCTTGCGCAGTAGATGAATCGCCACCGAATGGAGCCGGTCGGCGATCTCGCTTGCATCTTCCATCAGCGCAGTATAGGATAGATAGCACAACTACCGAATCAGTCCGGAGGATAGTGAGCATGGCGACAAAGCAGGCGATTCATGGCGCGTTGGTACAGGAGTTCGTGGGGAACGCGCACGGGGACCTGACGCGGGTGCGAGAGCTTCTCGACCGGGAACCGGGATTGCTGAACGCGGCGCATGACTGGGGAAACGGCGACTGGGAGACCGCACTCGGCGCGGCATCCCATATGGGCAGGCGCGACATCGCCGAGTACCTGCTCGCTCAGGGCGCCCGGCTCGATCTGTTCGCCGCCGCCATGCTCGGGCAGCTCGCCATCGTGAGAGCGGCCATCGAGGCCTTTCCCGCGATGCGCGCGGCGCTGGGACCCCACGGCATCCCGCTGATCGAGCACGCCAGGAGTGGCGGCGACGCCGCGGCGGACGTGCTGCGCTTTATCGAAGAAGGCTCAGCCTAGCCCACGCCGCTCACGAATGCTCAACGGATTGCCGGAACCGCCTCGTCGGGGCATGCCCTTGTGGCTGCCTTCGCCGCTCACGCGGCACAGCGAACGCGCCGGCACACTCTTCCTCCGTCGCGGTGCCGACCTACCCGAGTAGAACTGGCCGGCCCGCTCGGTTCACCGCCCTGTCCAGTCGAACAGGGCGCCGAGCGGCCGGTACGACGCTTCCTCTTCGGCGTACATCAGCACCCGCTCGCGCCGCACCGCGTACACGTAGCTGGGACTGCAGCCGAGCTCGCGCGCGATGGCGCTCGGCGAGAAGCCCCAGGCCAGCAGCCGCTGTATCGCCTTGCGGAGGACAATTCGCCGCTCTCCAGACTCGCTCGCAGAGACACTCATAGCTTCTCCTCACCGTCGACCACGGCAAGACTCGTGCCCCGCGCACTGGAAGCTGTCACATGTGCCGGCGCCGGGCGGCCCCATCGACGTTCTCAGGCTGCCTGGCCGGTCATCTGCTCCGCCAGCTCGTCGCTGCGGGCCGCCATCACCACGTCGTTGCGATGCAGGCCTCTAATCTTGTGCGTCCACCAGGCCACGGTGAGCTTCCCCCATTCCACCGTGATCGCCGGATGGTGCCCCTCTTCCTCGGCAAGCGCGCCGATTCGGTTCGCCAGCTCCAGCGCCGCTGCGAAGTTCCGTACTTTGTAGGTACGCTCCAGCCGGGGGATGCCGTCGCGCTCCACCACTGCCCACTCCTGAATCTGGGGCCGGAGCTCTGCGAGCTCGGCATCGCTCAGCCGGGGCGCGTCGGCCCGACAGGCGACACAGCGTTCGTGCCTCAAAGTTGCCATCTGTCCCTCCGTGCCATAGTACTCTCCCCATCCTCCAGCAGCGTCCGCGGCCCGTGACTTATCGGGAGGACGAGTGGAAGAAAAGCTCCAGCCAGCGTACGATGCGGGGCTCAAGCACGACCCTGGACGATGGAAGCAGCTTTCCGGTGCAGCCCACCATGTCGCCTCCCCTCTTGGACGGTCTGTCGGATGACGAGCGTGAACGTCTCTTGGCGGACGAGGAGCTCAGAAGCCTGGCGAATGGAGGATGTGCCGGACCTCTATGCCCAGCCGTACGATCCGCGTCGTCCGGCCGCCTGCTTTGGCGAGATGCCTCAGCAGCTGCTCGCTGATAGCCAGGCGCAGCTGGCGGTCCGTCCGGGGATGGTTGCACGCCAGGATTATGAGTGCGCGCGGCGAGCGGTCAAGAATCTCTTCCTGTGGTGTGAGCCGTTGCGCGGGAAGCGGCATGCGGAGGTGACGGATCGGCGGACCGTGCAGGACTGAACCGCTGTGTCAAGGACCTGATCGACGTCCACTACCCCGATGCCGACCTCATTCGGCCGGCGGTCGATAACCTGAACACCCACACCCCCGCCTCGTTCTACCTGGCCTTCGATCCGGCAGAGGCGAGGCGGCTGACCGCGAAGCCGGAGTTCCACGACACGCCGAAGCACGGAAGCTGGTTCACCGTGGCGGAGATCGAGTTGACTAGCATATCAGGCCAGTGTCTGAATCGACGGTTACCCGACCTCGAGACACTCACTTTCGGGGTGGCCGCCTGGGAAGAGACCAGGAACGCGACCGCAACAGCGGTACGCTGGCGCTTCACGACAGCTGATGCCCGCATCACGCTCGAGTATCTGTATCCGTCGCACGAACCGAGCTAGCACCGCCCTCTTCAGCATCCCTACGGGTCACAGTTAGACGGACGAAGATTCGCGAGAGATCCCGAGTGGCGCGGCCTGTGCTCATCCCTTCCACCATCGGCCCGCTGCTCGATCCCGCTGCACGTCGTCCCAGTGCTTGAGTGCATCCCTGCGGCCCTGCCTGAGATGCCGCCGCTTCCCGACGGGGTCTTCAGGATGAAGTCGCTGCCAAAGCACGAAGAGCCCGATGGTACCGGCGACGGCGACGATGGCTATGCCGATGAGCATGGCGCCGCTAGCCCCGAGACCCGGTTTTGCCGTACTGGAAAGAAGGAAGCCACCGTCGACGATGAGTGCTTGCATTGCAATCCCCGTAGAGACGGTGGCTACTCTTGCCACTCAGAGGAGCTCAGCCTGTCGTCGCCTGCGGGCCGAACTCGCTCCGTCCCCCTTGCACGCTGTCCCAAGCGATAATCGAAGCATACCAGCGCGTGCCTGACTCTTCAACTCAGCTATGAAGGACCAGTATCCGCACGTCGCCCCTGAGTGTCGCGGCGCCAGAGGGACAGCGTGCCGTGCCGTGCACGATGGTCAATCCGAGATTATCACCCTAACCGTCGCAAATCATCGAACTCCCGCGGCCACGAGATTCTGGGCGGTGCTGGCACAGGGACTCTGATGTTACCCCGGCGCCCTTACCGATCAGGAAAGCGCGACCGTGCCGGTTTTCACCGTGCCGTTCGAATACTTTACGAGAACCTTGAGGTTGTTGCCCACTTCGTCGAGATAGAAGGTGATCTGCGAATCGGCAAGGTTGCCGGCGGGGGGTGGAGATGGCGCAGCATACACGTATGCCTGTCCATTGGCATCAACTCGAATCCGCAAAGCACCGTTAATCGCGAAGCGAACGAATTCCAGAGCGGCCATCGACCCACGGTCGAAATTCAGATATGCCGGGACGGCAGCAGGAAGGAAGTCGGTATAGCCCTGGATCACGTCCTCCGACGTATCACCCGCCGTCTTGATCAGCTGCCAATGAGGACCGATGCCGGGCGCCTTTCGGTGTTGCGAGGCACCTTCCCATTTTTGAGTTTGTGCCATCGAACCGGACGCCTCGAACGTACTCCCGATCATCACAGTTCTCACACCATTGTCGAGCACCTGGTAAAGAGGATTGCCTGACGAGAAGTTCCATCCTGGGTTGATGAGTAGGTTGTCGTACGAGCCGGAGTCGATACTGATGCCGGTTCCGGTCTGCGGCGTTGGAGCGATTTCGGGACCCGTGATGATGCACTGCGAAGCATTGACGAGTTGGATGCACGTCGGGCATCGGATCTGCCAGCCGGGACCAATTACACAGGATGTTACGTTATGCAGACCTATGCCG
This sequence comes from Chloroflexota bacterium, assembly GCA_035295425.1. Classification (GTDB taxonomy): domain Bacteria; phylum Chloroflexota; class UBA5177; order UBA5177; family UBA5177; genus DATGJB01. The sequence continues at coordinate 9,509 of DATGJB010000048.1, forward strand.
ACGGCTGCATGTTCGATGTCGCCCTCCCCCTCGAAGACAACGTGGACCTGCTCGTCTGAGATCCCATCGACATAGATGCAATAGTTGTCCGATGAGTCGCCGGAGCCGGGAGGTTCGACGACGTAGAGAATGTCGGCGATTCGCAGCTGGCCCCGGGGCGGAACCTGACCGCTCTTTGTCGACTCGACGCGCAGCCCCGTCATGCGGTTGGTTCCTTCTGAGGCACCACCTCCCACGAAGGCAACGTTGCTCACTTCTCCATAGACACAATCAGTGAGGTAGAGCTGTATGGTTTTGTTCGTTGCAACGCAGTTAGAGCAGGTAAACCCGACATCGCGCACAGCAAGGTAGGCTGCAGTGTCGAAGCGCACCATCGCGCCGCCTGGAATCGTGGAAGTTCCGGAATACTTGAGGACGGTACTTATCGGGCCGACGCCATGGCCAGCGCCCTGAATAATCTGATTGGTTGCGGCGTTGAGCTGTGAGGAAATAAGGTAGGTTCCGCCCGGGATAATGACCGGGCTCTTCCCTGTATTGAGGGCGGCTTGAATGGCGGCGGTATCGTCAGTGACACCGTCACCTCTGGCACCGAAGGTGCGAACGTCAACGCCCATGTTGGAGAGCACCTGCCACATCCCGGGTGATCCACTGCTCAGACACAGGTATGCGGTTCCCGCGGCATCCACCACAATTTCACCCGCCAGATGCGTGCCACCGGCTGGTGCTCCAAAAGTCGCGTTGGGAACCAGTTGCAGCGGAGCAGTTCCTCCTTGCAACGTGGCTCCGTAGCCGGCCGCGCCCGTGCCCTTCACCCCGGTCCCAGTGTCGCTCGTCCCGACAAGCCCGGTCGCTCCCACGCTTCCATCGCCTTCAATTGCGACATTTCCCGATCCGCTGGCCGCACGCCGAAACTTCGCGGCAGCATCGGCGGCGCAGGGATCCAGTTGAAAGAGCGCAGCCGCACCCGCTGCTCCGGCAGCCAGGCCAAGTCCCGAACGCAGGAGCGCGCGACGACTAGTGCGCCCGTTCTCGATGACCGGCGTCTGTTGGACCTCCATCGTTTCTTGAGGCCGATCGGCATTCAGCTGCCGTCGGATGGCATCACAGTGCCGCTCGAGGTCATCGAGTCGACGCTGTAGTTCCGCCATGTTGGCATCGTCGGTCATCTCCTCACCTCCCACTCAGGCTGGCATTCCGTGGCCTCGGACAGGGATCCCGGCTCCGTGGTCAGCGTTCCAGGTAGGGCACCCATCTCGCGCGGTCGCAGTCAGCGTGATACCGCGCGTGTCCACATCTCCCGCGCCACAGTCGGGTAACCGAATAAGATCCCATCGGCTCTGATGGTAGCACCGGTCGAGAAGACGTCACGATGAATGATCGACGGTATCCGGCTCGCCGACGAAACAATACGGAGGTACAGTGCCGACTCAATTCGGCTGACAGAGCGTGGACACACTCACAGAGGCAAGGGGGGCGGTCGTCCATGGCGGTGTGGCAGCCTACCCCCTCTCTCCTCCCCCGTCAAATCTCCCTCATCCTTGCTGAGCTCTCACTAGCGTCTTGCCGTGTTTGACCTTTGTGCAAAACGCAAGTATGCTGATGCCATCATTCCGGTGCACGGAGTCGTGAAGCGCCGATCCCTCCGAGCACCGGCAATCGACGGGCGGAGACCGGCAAGGGGGTGCGGGTGGGAAGCCACGCAGACAACGCTCGCGTCGTTCTCGCCACCATCCGGCTCGTCAACGGCCTGGCGGCGTTGCTGGCGCCCCGGCAGATGGCGCGCCGCTTTGGCGTGGATCCGGACGAGCAACCCGCGCTGGTATACCTGCTGCGGCTCTTCGGTATCCGGACGTTCGCCCTGGGGCTGGCATTGCTCGCGCCCGATCAGGAAGTGCGGACTCGGGAGCTGCGCCGCGCGCCGCTGCTGCACGCAAGCGACGCCCTGGTGGCGCTCATTGCCGGGGTCCGGCATCAGCTCCCGGCCCGCGCCGCTCTCATGACAGTCACCACCTCAGCGGTCAATACCTGCCTCGCGTTGATCGCGCAACGGTCGCGCCATCAACCCCCGGGAGCGGTGTGAGGGGCCGGGTGGATGAGCGGGAAGACGTCTGGCGGAGCGGACGGAACGGAAGCAGCACCGTGAACAACGTGCTTCGCCTGGCCGCCGTGTGGGCACTGCGACGGCTCGGTTTGCAGGTGGGCCGGTCCGGCCATCTCCCGGGCGGCAGCGCCGGAAGGGGCCCTCTGCTGGGCCGGCTGGTGACCGCAATCGACCACCGCTACGGCTGGCATCGCCTGCCCTGGCCCGCCGCAATCCTGATGCTGGACGTCATGCGGACCACCCTGCGCCGGGAAAATCTCCATGACTGCGAGACGGAGGAGCCGGCCCCCCCGCCGGTCGAAGGGACGCGCCATCTCACCGCACGGACCCCGGACGGCTCGTACAACGACCTGGCCCACCCCTGCATGGGCATGGCGGGAGCCCGTTTCGGCCGCAACATCCCGCTCGACCGCACCATTCCGGAACGCGAGCCCTCCATCCTGGAGCCCAATCCCCGAATCATCAGCCGCGAGCTGATGACGCGCGACAGGTTCAGGCCGGCCTCCACACTCAATCTGCTGGCGGCCGCCTGGCTCCAGTTCATGATCCACGGTTGGTTCAGCCACGGTCAGAACGTCAAGGAGAGCCCCTGGCAGGTCGAGTGTGAGCCGGATGATCCCTGGCCTGAGCATCCGATGACCATCCTTCGCACCCGGCCGGACAGCATGGTGACGGCCAGGGACGACAGCCGTGCGCCGACCTTTCGCAACGTCTCCAGCCACTGGTGGGACGGCTCACAGATCTATGGGAGCGACGCCGAGACCCTGGCGAATCTACGGTCGGGCGAGCGCGGCAAGCTGCGCATGGACGAGACCGGCCTGCTGCCGATCGATCCCGTGACCGGTCTGGACGACGAGTACTCGCCCAGCGCGACCGGTGTCTACGGCAACTGGTGGCTCGGGCTCAGTCTCTTCCATACGCTCTTCACCAGAGAACACAACGCCATCTGCGACCGTCTTGCCGCCGAATACCCATCATGGTCGGACGATGACCTCTTCGACCACGCGCGATTGATCAACGCCGCGCTGATGGCCAAGATCCACACCGTCGAATGGACCCCGGCGATTCTGGCCCACCCGGCACTGAAGATCGGCATGCGGGCCAACTGGTGGGGGCTGGCGTCGGAGCGCGTCAACCGCCTGGTGGGACGCATCAGTCCCAGCGAGATGATCAGCGGGATCCCGGGCTCAAGCGTCAACCATCACGCCGCGCCTTACGCCATCACCGAGGAGTTTGTCGCCGTCTACCGCATGCACCCGCTGCTGCCGGACGAGATCTGTTTCCGGTCCGCCCGCAACCACGCAGTGCTGCAGGAGCGAACCTTCATGGAGATCGCCTTCACCAACGCGCGCCGCCGTGAGGAAGAGATGTCGATGGTCGACCTCCTCTACAGCTTCGGTGTGGCGAACCCCGGCGCCATCACGCTGCACAACTATCCTCGCTTCCTGCAGCGGCTGGACGAGCCGGACGGCACGATCGTCGATCTCGCGGCCACCGACATCCTCCGTAATCGGGAGCGTGGCGTACCGCGCTACAACGACTTCCGCCGTCTCCTGCATATGCGGCCGGTGCGCAGCTTCGAGGAGCTGACCGACAACCGGCAGTGGGCCGAGGAGATCCGACGCGTCTACGACGGCGATCTCGAGCGGGTGGATCTGATGGTGGGGCTTTACGCCGAAACTCCGCCCGCCGGCTTCGGCTTCAGCGACACCGCGTTCCGCATCTTCCTGCTCATGGCGTCACGCCGGCTGAAGAGTGACCGGTTCTTCACCACCGACTTCAACGCGCGCGTCTACACGCAGACCGGGCTCGACTGGATCGCCGACAACGACGTCGGTACGGTCCTGCTGCGCCACCACCCCCAGCTGGGCGGCGCGCTGCGTGGTATCGCCAACTGCTTCGCGCCCTGGCA
>DATGJB010000049.1:0-31140 GCA_035295425.1 Chloroflexota bacterium
TTGCCCGTCTTCGTCGTGAACGAGCGGATGCCCCGTACCAGACCGCCGATGCTGACGGCGCTCCCGTACACGTCACCGGTGAGGGCCGAGAGTGGCATAGCGCCGACCTCTTCGAAAGCGGCGACAGCATCCACCACCGGATGGTGTGACATCGCATTCCCCAGCAGCTCCTGCTCCCAGGCGATCTTCTCTTCCACGGTCGCCGGCTCGACGATCGCAAGGTGTAAAGCGGCAGCGGAATGCGGAGCATCACCGAAGAGCGAGGCCTGGCCAGCCAGCCGTTGCCGCCAGCATTGCGTGCCGTAGGCAACCAGCCGGTCGAGATTCTCGACAGTCCGTTTGCGGTCCTGCCCAAGACCATCGAGCGCCCCGCACCGCGCCAGGCTCTCCAGTGCACGCTTGTTGACTGCACCCCAATCAATGCGCCGGCAAAAATCGTCGAGGGACGAGAAGTGTCCCCCGGCGGATCGCTCGCTAAGTATGGCCTCGAGCACCGACGTTCCCACATGTTTGATTGCGGTGAGACCAAATCGGATGCCGCCGTCTTCGAGCGTGAAGTCGAGCTCGCTACGGTTCACGTCGGGCGGCAGAACACGTATCCCCAGCCGCCCACACTCTACCAGCGCTTCGCTCACGCGCTCCGAGTTGTCGATCTCGGCGGAAAGCAGACCGGCCATGTACTCTCGCGGGAAGTTGGCTTTGAGGTACGCGGTCTGGCAGGTGAGAACGGCGTACGCGGCCGAGTGAGCCTTGTTGAAGGCGTATCCCGCGAACTTCTGAATTTCATCGAATATGGTGGTGGCGGCCTCACGGGTGGTACCGCGCTGCTCTGCTCGCTCGATAAATTGATCGCGGTGGCGGGCGAGCTCTTCCGCCTTCTTCTTGCCCATGGCACGGCGAACCAGATCTGCCTCGCCCATCGAGTAGCCGGCAAGAACGCTGGCCAGCTGCATAACCTGTTCCTGGTAGACGATGACGCCATACGTCTCCTGGAGGACCTCCCGCAGGGCAGGATGCGGGTACGCCACATCACGCTCGCCGTTCTTGCGAGCCGCGAATTCCTCGATGTGGTCCATCGGTCCCGGCCGGTACATGGCGAGCAGCGCGATAACGTGACTGAACTCGGTTGGGCGCACACGGGTGATGAAACGCTTCATGCCGTCGCCGTCGACCTGGAATACCCCGAAAGTCGAGCCACTCGAGAGCAGCTCGTAAATGCTCGGATGGTCGAGGGGAATTTCGTCGACTTTGAAGTCGCGGCCCGTACTGTGTCTCACCAGGCTGGCCGCGCGCTCCAGAATAGTCAGCGTGCGAAGGCCGAGGAAGTCCATCTTCAGCAGCCCGATCTTTTCGATGGACCCCATCGCGTACTGCGTCGTGACAGCGTCGCTCTTCGGCACTTTGTACAGCGGTACGTGCTCGATCAGCGGATCCCGCGAGATCACCACGCCGGCGGCGTGGGTGGACGCGTGGCGGGCCACGCCCTCGAGGTCTTCCACCGTGTCGAGCATCCGGCGCAAGCTGTCGTCCGCGTCGTAGAGCTGTTGCAGCTCGGGCGTGCGTTCTTTTGCCTCGGCGACGTGATGGCACATGAACGGGATGAGCTTTGCGACCCGGTCCACATCCGCGAACGACATGCCTAGAGCGCGCCCCACATCGCGCACTCCGGCCCGAGGACCAATCGTCCCGAACGTGATGATCTGGGCAACGCGCTCGCGCCCGTACTTCTCTCCGACGTAGCGAAACACCTCATCTCGCCGATCGTCGGCGAAGTCCAGGTCCATGTCCGGCATGGTAACTCGTTCCGGATTGAGGAACCGCTCGAAGGAAAGTCCGTTGCCGATCGGGTCGACATTCGTCACAAACAGGCAGTACGCCACGAGGCTGCTCGCGGCGCTCCCTCGGCCGGGCCCGACCGCGATCCCGCGCTCGCGCGCGAAGCGCATCACGTCGTAGACCAGCAGGCAGTAGTCGACGAACCCGGTCTCGATGATGACGGAGAGTTCGTACTCCAGCCGGATTCTGAGCTCGTCCGAGACCGCGCTGTACCGCTTACGTAGACCTGCTTCGCATAGCGCGCGAAGATACTGCTCCGAAGTTGTGCCGTCAGGCGTATCGAATCGCGGTAGCTGCGGCCGCCCGAAGACGAGCTCAAGGTTGCAGCGGTCGGCAATCTCGAGAGTGTTTGAGATGGCGCCGGGGTACGAACCGAAGAGCGTGAGCATTTGCTCCGGCGACTTGAGGTAGAACTCCTGCGACCCCATCCGCATCCGTTTCGGGTCGTCGATCGCGGTCTGGGTCTGGACGCAGAGCAGAACGTCATGCGCGTGCGCCTGCCGGCCGTAGACGTAGTGCGCGTCGTTGGTCGCCACCAGTGGCAGACCGAGCCGCTGACTCAGATGTACCACCCCGCGATTGATCTTGGTCTGGAAATCGAGGTTGTGGTACTGAAGCTCCAGGTAGTACCTGCCGGCGAACACCTCCCGGTGCCAGTCAGCGATCTCCTCGGCCTTCGGCAGATTGTCCTGGGACAGCGCCGTCGCGAGCTCGCCGCTGGCGCACCCGGAGAGGCAGATCAGTCCCTCGTTGTGGCGTTCAAGGAGCGCGCGATCCACGCGCGGCTTGCGGTAGAAGCCGCGAAGGTGCGCTTCGGTGGTCAGCTTGATGAGGTTGCGATAGCCGGTCTCGCTCTCGGCCAGCAGCACCAGATGGAAGCTCTCGCTGCCGGCCCCGGCCCGTTCCTCCAGGGGGCGATCGGCTACGTATACCTCGCACCCGATGATCGGCTTGACACCATGGTCCCTGGCATGACTATAGAACTCGATAGCACCGAACATGGTGCCATGGTCGGTCAGCGCCAGGGCCGGCATGCGCTGTTCGCGCGCCGACGCGACGAGATCCTCGATTCTCGCCAGACCGTCGAGCAGGGAGTAGCAGCTGTGGCAGTGCAGATGCACGAATGAATCAGGCACGGGCGGAAGGCTCCCGGGTTTTGGGGTGCAACGATCATCGTACACGCTAGCATCCTCCATGCCAAGACTCTTGTGCGACTTGTGCAGCCGTTACAGGTCATTGCCGACGGACGCGCAAGAGGTTACATTTCCACATTTGAACATTCGAGCGCGCCTGAGGGTGCGAAGCAACGCACCGCACCGGCGACGGAGTCGGTTATTGCCGAGCCCTACCGACAGCGGTTGCGCCGCGCTGACAGGCCGCTCCGGCGTCGCCGCACCTCGGTCCGGCACCGTAGCCAGTGGGGCGCTGGTCTACGCGTCGAGGTGGCGCAGCATCTCCAGGAACTTGTCGCAGATCGCTTCGTATTGCTCCGCGGTCCAGGAGGAATCCGGAGGAGGCAACTTTTCCAGGAGTTTTGCCTTGGCTACAAGTACAAGCTCCTGTAGCTGCGCAGGCGGTCGCGGCGCCCGCGCCGCATCGGTCGGGATCTGGGGCGCGACCGGCAGCGGTTCTGCGGATACGGCGCCCGTTATCCCCGCCAGAGTGCAGACCGCGCGAAAGAAGCGAGCCGCGTTCTTGGCCTGCGACGGCGAGCTGCTTACACGGAAGAAGTTCACCAGGTCGTCGTCCGTCCAGGTATCGGCTCCTGCCTCGAAAACTGGGCGATAGGCCGTTACCACCAGATGGCGCAGCGTGTCCCGGAAACGATCCGTCGTCTGCAAAAGGCGATAGGAGTGCGTCGGGCGGCCGCGGTCGTCGACGACCCCCAGGAACTTGAGCGCGCTCAATAACGAGTACTCGTTGTTGCTGGCGACGTTGAGTCTCTGCAGAAAGTAGAAGTCCACGTGGTCGGGCACACCCCGATCCCGGATGCGCTCCAGGAAGCGCTCGAGCGCCGAGATTGGAGCGTACGGCGCCCTTCTGCCCTCGAATTCACTCGACACTGCTGGCGGCACGCTCTACTCCCTGTGTCCCGTTGCCTTGTGCCAGCCTACCACCACGTTTCGGCCGAGTACAAGAAGTTCTTGTACTCTCCGGCCCAATAGGTTCAAGTCACAAGGCGCTGCCGACCGGCCCGACAAGGAGAGCGCAATGTTGATGCAAGGTTGGTTATAGATTATCGCCGCGCGACAGGGCCAGGGCATTCGCCAACTGCGCCTGCCGCAAGCTCAACGTGAGATCGCCACGGGTCCGTTCCAGCACCCCTCGGAAGGCATCGGTGGTGCGGCGAAGACCGCCGGTGATGGCGTCTGGGAAGTCGACTGTAAGCAGGTTGGTGTACACGTCGTCCATCAGCTGGAGAACACGCTCCGCCTCGTCCATGTCCTCCTGCCGCCCGCGCCGGATGATGTCGAGGATGTACCGGCGCATTTCGCTGGCGGCTTCAGCCAGTCCGTTCAGGTATGGCGCCGCTTCCACGCCCAGCGCCTCCGCGCTCGGTACGTCGATGTCCTGGATCATGGCCGAGACGAGGTTAGCCTCCGCGAACTCCTTCTGTGCATCTTGTACGTAGCCGGCCCAGTAGATATCAGGATGTTGGGCGAGGTCGTCCTTGGTAGCGACCACCATCTCCCGACCTGAGCGCAGGATCTCGTTGGCCTGGTCGTACTCGCCGCGATGCAGCGCCCGAATCGCGTTGGCGGCATGGCGCACGATGCGGCGCGAGTCCACGAGAGCGCGGTCGCGGGCTTCATGCTTTATTTGCAGGTGCGTGGTGATGTTGCTGACGAGCGCGTCGATGGAGCTCACGATTCGTCCTCTCCTGTAATCGCGCTTGTTGCGACACGGACCTCGTTCCGGTCACCGCCGCGCGACGCGATGTCTCTGGGCTAGGCTGTGGCGTGGAAGGTCGCACGCCATGGTATCCTCTGGCCCGGTGCCGGCCGGCGCATCCGTAACATGCGCGAACGGTTGCAGAAGGTCCTGGCCGCCTCCGGATACGGCTCGCGCCGCGCCGCGGACGAGATGATCGCCCGCGGTGAGGTATCGGTTAACGGCGTGGTCGCCCAGGTCGGGCAGAGAGTGGATCCGGACGCCGACCGTATCGAAGTCGCGGGTGCCGCGATCCCGCACCATACTCCGCGTTCCTACCTTGCCTTGAACAAACCGGTGGGCTACGTCTCGAGCCGCCGAAGTACCCATGGGGAGCGAACGGTAATGGAGCTACTGCCGCGGGACCGACGGCTCTTCCCGGTCGGTCGCCTCGATCTCGCAACCACCGGGCTTCTTCTCATAACAAACGACGGCGAATGGGCCAATCTTGTCACACATCCCCGCTTTCGCGTTCCCAAACGGTACGTCGTATCCGTCGAGGGTCGCATGGCGCAAGAGGAGGTCAGGCGTTTGCGTCACGGCGTGGTGCTGCCCGACGGTGAGACGACGTCACCCGCCGAGGTTCGCGTTCTGTCACGCGGGCCCGACTCCACTCTCCTCTCTGTTACCGTGGTTGAGGGCAGGAAGCGGCAGATCCGGCTGATGGCTGCCGCCGTGGGTCATCCCGTACTTCAGCTGGAGCGTACCCGAATCGACGGAATCGAGTTGGGGCGCCTCGGGCCAGGCAAATGGAGACACCTCACGAGTGAAGAGATCGAGAACGTCCGCACGTACGCACGAAGACAGCCTGCGGGACGCGGCGGCGCGAACGTGCATACAAGTCGCGATTGACGGCCCGGCTGGGGCAGGCAAGTCAACCGTGGGCAAGGGCGTGGCGGAAGCGCTGCGCTGCGCGTACCTCGATACCGGTCTCATGTACCGAGCCGTCACCTGGCTCGCCTTGCAGGCGGGCATTGACCCGGACGACGGGACTGCCCTGGGGAGTCTGGCGAAAGGGGTCCGATTCGAGATACCGGCGGGCACCGAGTCCTGGATTCGGGCAAACGGCATCGATCTCGGCGACGAGCTACGCAGCGAGGATGTCGACGCAGCGGTGTCGCGTGTTTCTGTGCACCGGCCGGTACGGCGTTCGCTCGTCGAAAAGCAACGGGGGTTTGCGTCAGGCCGCTGTGCCGTCGTGGTGGGCCGGGATATCGGAACGACGGTCTTACCGGATGCTCTAGTCAAACTGTGGGTCACCGCGTCCCCGGAACAACGGGCGAAACGGCGGCTCCGCGATGAGCGCGATCCGCACGCCACGGTCGGCGCGGTCGCCGATCGGATCGCGGCACGCGACACTCTGGACGCGGGCCGCGACGTGTCGCCGTTGCGGAGAGCCGAGGAGGCCTTCGTACTCGACACCGACCAACTCTCGCCGGAGGAAGCGGTGGCGGCTGCGCTGCAGCGCGTTCGTCTGGCCGTGGAGACTCTTTCTCAAGCCGAACGCTAGCATGGGGCGTGGGCGCCCCTGCGGGGACGCGCCCGGAATCGGCCTGGGAGAGCATGGGATATGTCCAAGCCACTCGTCGCACTGGTGGGAAGACCGAACGTCGGGAAGTCAACGCTATTCAATCGAATGATCGGCGAGCGGACCGCCATCGTCGAGGACCTGCCCGGCACGACACGCGACCGTCTGTACGGGGAGTACGAGTGGCGAGGCCGCGATGTCGCGGTGGTGGACACCGGGGGCATCGTACCTGGTACGGACGAGGATGTCTCCGAGAGCGTCTACGAGCAGGCCCGCCTGGCGATCGACGAAGCCGACGTGCTGGTCTTCATGGTCGACCTCAGAGCCGGGATCACGCCGGTGGACCAGGACATCGCCGACCTGCTCCGTCGTACCTCCAAACCCATCATCCTGGTGGTCAACAAGGCAGACAATCTCAAGCAAGAAGGCGAGGCGGTCGAGTTCCACGCTCTTGGACTCGGTGACCCGTTTCCTCTTTCGGCAGGCCGAGGGCTCAACATCGGCGACTTCCTTGACCGGATCGACGAGCTGCTTCCCCCGGGCGACGCCGAGGAGCCCCGCGATGAGGCGGTGCGGGTCGCGATTGTCGGGCGCCCCAATGTCGGCAAGTCGTCGCTCGTCAACGCGCTCACCGGTCAAAAGCGTGCCGTCGTGTCCCCGGTCCCGGGGACCACCCGGGACGCAGTCGACACGGCGCTGGAGTACGGCGGCCAGACCGTCGTGCTGGTGGATACGGCCGGCATCCGACGTCGCGGCCGGATCGAACAGGGAATCGAGCGCTACAGCGTTATCCGCGCCATGCGGGCCATCGATCGCGCTGATGTAGCGATCCTCCTGGTCGATGCGACGCTGCCGCTGGCTGCTCAGGACGCCCATGTTGCCGGCTTCGTTCAGGACGAGGCAAAGGGCATGGTCGTCGCCGTGAACAAGTGGGACGCGGTGCCCAAGGACTCACATACCATGGCCCAGTACGAGCGGCTGCTGCGCGACCAATTCAGCTTCATGCCGTACGTGCCCGTCGTATTTATCTCGGCGAAGACTGGCCAGCGGATCGATCATGTGCTGGACCTTGCACTGGAGATTCGCAAGGAGCGAGAGCGCCGCATTCCCACCGGCGTCCTGAACGGCGCCCTCCGCAGCGCCCTCGCGGAACACCAACCACCGTCCTCGGGCGGAAGACAGGTGAAGGTCTTCTACGTTACTCAGGTAGGCGTGAACCCGCCGACCTTCGTCTTCAAGGTCAACGATCCTCAGCTCGTGCACTTCGGATTCAAGCGCTTCCTCGAGAACCAGATTCGGGAGCGCTTCGGCTTTGCGGGCACGCCGATTCGGATGTACTTCCGGCCGCGCGGACGCGAAGAGCGGGAGTAGGGCTCAGGCCAGACCCGCCATCTGCTTGCCGGCAGAAAGAATCTCCTTCGCCAGCTGCGGGCTCGAAGCTTCGGTGTAGAGGCGAATGAGCGGCTCGGTCCCGGAAGCTCGCACCAGCAGCCAGCTGCCGTCATCGAGAAAGTACTTGTACCCATCGATCGTCTGGACATTGGCGACCGGGTGTCCGGCGATCTCCTTGGGGTGTTCCCCCGCGAAACGGCCGATCACCTCGGTCCGACGCTCCTCGGGGAATCGCTCGTCGATCCGCTCGTAGTACGACGGGCCTGCCATCTCCTGCAGACGCTCGACGATTGACGACATCGGCATATCGTACGCCAGCCTCATCTCCAGCGTGTAGAGTCCGGCGAGCGTTCCATCTCGCTCGGGAATGTGGCCGCGAAATGCGTACCCGCCGCTCTCTTCGCCGCCGATCATGGCGTCGTGCGCGCGCATCTCCGGTCCGATGTACTTGAAACCTACAGGTGTCTCAATCACCTCGACGCCGAATCGCTTGCCGAGCCGGTTAGCCATCGAGGTCGTGCTCACCGACTTCACGATGGGACCACGCCAGCCCTTCTTCTCGAGTAGGTACATGATCAGCAGCCCGTAGACCAGAAGCTGGTTTATGAACGTGCCCTTCTCGTCCACCAGACCGAATCGGTCCGCGTCTCCGTCCAGGGCAAGCCCGAGATCTGCGCCGTGCTCGGGGACCGCCGATATTAGCGCGCCGAGGTTGACGGCGATGGGTTCCGGATTCACTCCACCGAAGTATGGATTGCGCACATTGCGAATCTCCCGGAGACGCAGGTTCCGGCCGTCAAGGAGGGCTGGAAAATAGCCCATACCGGAGCCGAACATCGGGTCGGCGACAACCTTCAGCTGCGACTCTCGAAGGCGCTCGACATTTACGATCTGGCCGAGTCGGGCCAGATAGGTCGCCGCTGGATCGAACCGTTCGACGCGCCCCGCCGCAAGCGCGGCTGTGAGCTCCTCGCGCCGAACGCCGCCGGCTCCGAACACCTCTCCGGCGCGCTCCTCGATCGCCGCGATCGTGGCCGGGTCCGCCGAGCCGGCATACTCCGGCTTGTACTTGTAGCCGTTATCCGTCCACGGATTGTGGCTCGCCGTGATCATAGCGGCGCCCGCCGCGTGGTGGGTCAGGATCGAGTAGCTAACCGCTGGAGTGGCCGCCGCTCGATCGGCAAGCCACACCTTGACACCGTTGGCCGCCAGGACCTCAGCGGTCGCCGCGGCAAAGAACTCCGAACCAAATCGCATGTCGAAGCCCACCACGAGTCCGTCCCCGGCCTGCGACCGCTCGTGGAGGTAATCGGCCGTCGCTTGCGCGACCACGCGCACGTTCGCGAAGGTGTAGGTGTCGGCGATAGCTCCCCGCCAGCCATCGGTACCAAATTTGATGGGGTTCATCTGCTGGGTCGCAGCTGACACTGCGTGTACCTCCCTTGGAAGCGGTAGTCGAAGACTGTCGCCGGGTGCCGGCTGAGCGGTTTCTCGACCGCCGGCCGCCTCGTCGCGGATCCCGCCGGATTCTAGCGTCCGGGACCGGTGGCTCGGGACCCCACGGCTGAGAGATCACCCCGCTGCAATCCAGTCTGCAGGCGCTCGATATCGGCGTCGACCATCATTTTCACCAGCGCTTCGAAGCTAACACGTGGCTCCCAGCCGAGATCGCGCCGCGCGCGCGTCGTGTCGCCGACGAGGTGGTCCACGTCGGCCGGCCGCAGCAGCTTGGGGTCGACTCGAACGTATCGCTCCGGGTCGAGCCCCACATGCGCGAAGGCGAGATTGACCAGATCGCGCACCGAATGACTCTCTCCCGTCGCGATGACGTAATCGACCGGTTCTGAGGCCTGCAGCATCTGCCACATGGCGCGGACGAAATCGCCGGCGAATCCCCAGTCGCGGCGCGCCTCCAGATTCCCGAGCGAGAGCGTGTCGGAGATACCGAGCGCGATTCGTGCGACCCCGTCACTCACCTTACGCGGCAGGAACTCGAGACCGCGGCGCGGGGACTCGTGATTGAACAGGATTCCGCTGACGGCGAAGAGGTCGTAGCTCTCCCGGTAGTTCACCGTGATGTAGTGACCGTACACCTTCGCGACCCCGTAGGGAGACCGGGGATAGAAGGCGGTCTGTTCGTTCTGCGGCGTTTCGCGGACCCTGCCGAACATTTCGGAGCTCGATGCCTGGTAGAAGCGGATGCTCCGATCCACCATCCGCACCGCCTCCAGGGCTCGGGTGACGCCAAGTGCGGTGAACTCGCCGGTAAGCACCGGCTGATTCCAGGAGGTCGGCACGAAGCTCATGGCGGCCAGGTTGTAGAACTCGGCCGGCTCGTACTCCTTGAGGATGTTGGCCAGCGACACCTGGTCCAGGAGGTCACCCTGCGCCAGCTCGATTCGATCGACAAGGTGCTCGATACGCGCATGGTTCTCCAGTGATAGGCGCCGGAGCATGCCCACGACTCGGTAGCCTTTCTCCAGCAGGAGCTCCGCCAGGTACGAGCCGTCCTGACCCGTGACCCCAGTTATTACGGCCGTCTTCAACTTCAGTCTCCCTGGCGCACCAGCGCCTGCTTCACATACCCGCGCCAGTAGTCGACCGTGTCCCGCACCGACTGTTCGAAGGGGATCATTGGCGACCAACCCAGCTGATCGCGAATCTTGCTTGCGTCACCCGTCAGTAGCTGTCCCTCGCCGCGCCGCATGAGGTGCGGATCGACCTCGATTCTGGCCCGGACGCCGGCGATCTCCATCATTATGTCGACCATCTCGCGCAGCGTGTGCGCGGTTCCGGACGCGATGTTATAGACCTCGCCGGAGCGTCCATTCTCGCCCAGTCGAGCGTACGCCTGTACAACGTCCCGCACATCAGTAAAGTCGCGCTGCAGATCCACGTTTCCGACGGTGATACGCGGCTCACGGAGTCCGGCCTCGATTTCGGCAACCTGACGCGCAAAGCTTCCCGCAACGAACCGGGGGGCTCGCCTGGGCCCGATCTGCAGGAAAGGACGAGCGCGGACCACCTGCAGGTCGGAGCTCGCGGCAAACTGCCCCCCCATCAGATCCTGTACCACCTTGCTCAGCGCATACGGATTGAGCGGAACCAGCGCACGCGACTCTGAAACTGGGTTCTGTTCTTCCGGGACATTGCCGTACTCGTCGCAGCTTCCGACCACGAGCACGCGGGCCTCAGGGCGGATATTCAGCACTGCCTCCAGTACATGGTGCTGCGAGGTCGCGTTGTTGATCAGCGTACCTAGCGGGTCATTCCACGACGCGCTGACCGAGCTCTGCGCTGCCAGGTGGTGGACCACGTCGGGCTGTGAGTCGGCGACGATGTCGAACACCGATCGGCGCTCCGTGAGGTCGGCATTCACCAGGTTCACGGATGGAGGCGCCCAGCGCCGATCGGCCGCAGGGTTCCGGAAGGTCCCGGTCACCTGCCAGCCGCGTGCGACGTAGTGCTCGATCAGGAAGCTACCGGCGAAACCGGTAGCTCCCGTGATCAGAACGGATCGTGGAATAGCTTGACTCCGGGCTCAGGTGCCGGATTGCCAGGATGCGAGGTACGCTTCCTGTTCCGGCGTGAGCCGGTCGATGGCGATTCCCATCGAAGCCAGTTTGAGCCGCGCGATCTCGCGGTCAATGTCCTGCGGCACGACGTAGACGTCAGGCGTCAGGTCACCGCGATGGTCGCGGAGATATTCGACCGAGAGGGCCTGGTTGGCAAAGCTCATGTCCATCACCGCCGCGGGGTGACCTTCGGCGGCGGCGAGGTTCAGGAGGCGTCCCTCGGCCAGGAGGTTGATACGCCGCCCGTCAACCGTGAACTCCTCCACGAAGTCCCGCAGCTCCCGGCGCGACTGCGACATGCGCTCCAGCGCGGGAATATTGATCTCGTCGTTGAAGTGGCCGGTGTTCGCGATGACGACACCGTCCTTCATCACGGCAAAGTGACGCTGGTCGAGGACATTGCAGTTCCCCGTCACGGTGATGATGACGTCCGCGACTCGCGCTGCCTCTTCCATCGGCATCACCAGATACCCGTCCATCACCGCCTCGATCGCCCGGGTGGGATCGATCTCGGTCACGATCACGTTGGCGCCGAGACCCGAGAGGCGCCTCGCCAGGCCGCGGCCGCACCAGCCGTACCCGGCGACCACGGCGCGCTTACCCGCCAATAGCATATTGGTGGCGCGGAGCAGGCCGTCAACCGTGCTCTGGCCGGTGCCGTACCGATTGTCGAAGAGGTGTTTGGTGTCGGCCTCATTTACCGCGATGACCGGGTAGGCAAGCGCACCCTCCGCCTGCATGCTGCGGAGCCGTATCACGCCGGTCGTCGTCTCCTCCGTCCCACCAAAGATCTCCGCCAGAAGATCGCGGCGATCCTGATGGATACGCGTCACCAGATCGTTCCCATCGTCCATCGTGACGTTCGGCGCGGAGTCGAGGGCTGCGTCGATGTGACGGTAGTACGTCTCGCGGTCTTCGGCCTTGATAGCGAACGTGGGGATGCCGTAGACCTCGTTCAGGGCAGCGGCTACGTCATCCTGGGTGCTCAGCGGGTTGGACGCACACAGGGTGAGCAGCGCGCCAGCCGCCTGCAGTGTTCGGGCCAGATTGGCCGTCTCGCTTGTGACGTGCAAACACGCCGCGATTCGCACGCCCTCGAGCGGCCGCTCGTCGAGGAAGCGCTCGCGAATCATTCTCAGGACGGGCATGGACGCGTCCGCCCACTCAATTCGGATCTTGCCCTTCGCGGCGAGCGAGCGATCTCTCACATCGCCGCGAGCGGAAATGTCGGTCTGCATTCTAGACTCCTTCAGTCACGAGTTCGATTTCGGGGATGTCGACTGGCACCTCGATGCGGGTGATATCCGCCAGGCGTTTGAAGCGATCGTGAAGCGCCCCGGCATTCGCGCGCAGCAAGCCGTTCACGCTGAAGTCTTCGACGGTGAAGCTGGCCATCACCGTGCCGTAGACGACGGCGGCTTTCACATCTGAGAGATCGAGGGAGCCGCACCGATCCAGGTAGCCGATGAAACCGCCGGCAAAGCTGTCTCCGGCCCCAGTCGTGTCCCGCACATCAAATGTCGGATAGGCCGGTACGAGGAACATCTCCCTTCCGGCAAAGAGAAAGGAGCCGTACTCGCCGCGCTTCACAACGACGTATCGGGGTCCCATCGCCTGTACCTCGCGAGCGGCATCGAGCACGTTGTACCGGCCGGTGAGCTCGCGGATCTCGCCCTCGTTGATCAGGATGGCATCGACCCGCCGCACCACGTCGACCAGCGCTTCGCGCGCGCCCGATATCCAGAAGTTCATCGTGTCGAGCGCCGTGAGCGCGGGTGACTTCACCTGGCTCAGAACCTCACGCTGCAGCACGGGATCAATATTCCCGAGGAACACGAACTCCGCGTCGCGGTAGTGTTCCGGAATCGCTGGATGAAACGTCTCGAACACGTTGAGACGGGTGTCGAGGGTGTGCGCGACGTTCATGTCGTAGTCGTACTGACCCACCCATCGAAACGTTCGACCGTCGCGACGCTGCAGACCGGAGAGGTCGACGCCCCGACGGCGAAGCAGCGCCGTCGCCTCATCCGGGAAGTCGGTTCCCACGACGCCGACGAGCTTCACCTGGGTAAAGAGGGTGGCCGCCACCGAGAAGTAGACGGCAGTGCCGCCCAACGCGTCGTCCACACGCCCGAATGGGGTCTCAACCGTGTCGAACGCAACCGACCCGACGACCAGACTAGTCACACACGCTCCTTCTCCACTCCCCGGCGGGTGGACCGGGATACATACTGTTCAGACAGCAAAAATCCGTAGCCCGGGGGATGTACCCGTCTACGGTAGCGGCACGGGAGCTCTCATCGACACTCGCGAAGCCCCCGAAGTATACCGCGTCCGCCACTGCTTGTCGAATACCGCGCGCGACCAATCCCGGTCGAACAACCGCGACAACCGCGCGACGAGGCCGCCTTGCGTGAGGAGTCCCACCTCGCGGTTGCGGTCGAGAGACTGCGAGCTGATGTTCTCCGAGCCAACGTATGCTTCGCTCCCATCAACCACGATCATTTTCGCGTGCACGTACGGAGCACTCAGAGCTCGCAGACGCACGCCGGCCGCGAGCAGTGCACCGGTCCCCTTCACTGCCTGCCGGTTCGGGACGAGCGCCCGCACCGAGATCCCTCTGGCTGCCTCGCGCCGCATTTCATTCTCCACGGCACTGTCGTTGATCTCCTCGGCGTACATCGAGATGCTGTGGCGCGCCGAGCCCAGCAGATTCTGAATGGTCGAACGTGCGTTGATTGGTGAGACGACGAGGTGCTGGTCGATCGCAGGAACCGGCAACCGGTCCCAATCCGATCGAAACAGCGCCGACACACTGCGCACATCGTCCCGAGCCGAGTCGACGAGCAGCAGGTCGCGATTGACGGTGAATGCCGACTTCGATAGGTTTGCGCTCGATATCAGCGCCAGCCGGTCATCGACGACGATCAGTTTGATGTGGTCCAGAGCGAAGTAGTGAGGCGCGGGCCGGTACTCAATGCCGGCCGCGCGGAGCTCGTTGGCCAGCTTTACTGGCTGGGTACCCATGCCGAGTGCGCGCTCCTCGAGCATGACGTAGACGCTCACGCCCTGGGCGGCGGCCCGTTCCAGGGCGCGAATCACTCGCCGGTCCGTCAGAATGTAGCTGTCGACGAAGATCGTATGCTGCGCTCGGTCGAGGATGCGCGTTACGGGCCGCACGCCGTCGTCGGGCTCCACGATAAGGCCGATGCCGGCGGAGGTGGGCCGGGCGTCCGGCAGTCCGCGCAGCTCCGCCGGCTTTACGCCCGGACTTCGCGCCGCCGCGGGCAGACCGCAAGACGCCAGGACGGCGGATGCGGCGATCGCGGCAACCGCGATGCGCTGTCGTCTCATGGGCAGATCGACCTCGTACCCTTCAACCGTCTGCATCCTCCATCACGCCGGCCGGCACTGTCAATTTCAATCCCGAGCGGATGTTGCCGCCTGGGTTGCGGTATGGGAGTACCCCGTCCCCGGTGGCCCATATCATGGGCCATGACCATCTGGGCAATCGCGGACATTCACAGCTCCAAGCTGGACCAGACCACCGGCCTTCCTACCAAGCCGATGGATATTTTTGGCGAGGCGTGGACCGACCACGTCGGCCGGCTGGAGGCCGCCTGGAACGACCTGGTGTCGGCCGACGACGTCGTCATCATCGCGGGAGATATCGATTGGGCACTTCGCCTCGATGACGCCCTGGAAACACTGCGGCGCATCGACAGCTGGGCAGGCACCAAGTTGCTGATCCGCGGCAATCATGACTACTGGTGGTCGAGCAAGGCCACCAATCGCGTTCGCCGCCAGCTGCCGCCCTCGCTCCATCTGCTCCACAACAACTCGGCCCAGCTGGATGGTTTCAACATTTGCGGCGCCAAGGGTTCCCCCGTCCCGGGCGGCCCGGACTGGAACGAGGAAAGCGAGCGGCTGCTGGAACGGGAAGTCAACCGGCTTCATCTGTCCCTCGACTCGCGCGATGCGGGCCTTCCCACTATCGTGGCGCTCCACTACCCGCCCTTCTACCGCTCAACCTGCGCGAGCCCGTTGAAGGACACGATCGAGCTCGCCGGGGTGGCCTGCGTGGTCTACGGCCACCTCCACGGGAACGCGGCGGGCTCGGGGCCTTCCGGTATGATCGAGGGGATTGAGTATCGTCTGGTGGCGGCAGATGCCGTCGGCTTTCGCCCGGTTGCCATTGCCCGCGGCGGGGTGCTGGCGGGCCCGGTGAACGTGCCGGCCTGAGGGCATCGAACTCGTCCCCGGCGACGATTTCATGGGCCCGGTGGGGCAAGAGGTACGCAACGTGAGCGCCCAGGAGCCAGACAGCGGCGAGCTGACCGAGCTTGCACGCGAGGAGATGGCGGAAAAGGTCGACGAGCTGGGATCTGAATCGCAGGCCAGCGAGCTTTACGACATGCCGACCGAGTCGGCGGCCGAGCTTGCCTGTGATCAGGCGCATGAAGCGTCCGCTGGTGACGGCGGCACTGCTCGCCGTGCGGAGCGCAGCTGACACATGCGCGGGTCCGGCTCCCAGAACGGTCACGAGGTGCGGGGCGAGCAATCGCCGCGGCGCGAACGCGGGTGGATCGGGCCACACGATCACGCGGAGCTCGCGGTACTCGGCACAACGGTCGAGCCATCAGACATCGCGTCGCCCCCGGAAGGCGGCGCGGGCGGGCATGGCCTCGAGCCGCGGCGTCGACACCCGGTCATGGTCGCGGTGAGCATCCTGTTGATTCTGGTGCTCGTATTGCCGGTTGTCATCCAGATCTTCGCGCGTCTTGGCATCTGAGGTGCTCGCACCGTGAGCTACCCGCGCACGCGGCTCCGGCGGCTCAGGCAATCGACCTCGATTCGGCGTATGGTGCGAGAAACCCGCCTCACCGTCGACAGCCTGGTGTATCCGCTCTTCGTCGACGCGCGGGCGACGGAGCCGCAACCGATCGATTCGATGCCGGGCCAGTTTCGCTGGCCGGTCGATCGGATCGTCACCCCTGTCCGCGACGCCGCGGGTCTCGGCATACCCGCCGTGGTGCTCTTTGGTCTGCCCGGCCACAAGGACCCCGGCGGCAGCGGCGCGTATGACCGAGATGGCATCGTCCAGCAGGCGTTGCGGCGCATCAAGGATGCGGCGCCCGAGGTGGTGACGATCGCCGACACCTGTCTGGACGAGTACACCGACCACGGCCACTGCGGAGTCATTCGCGACGGCGTGGTCGACAACGATGCGACTCTGGAGATTCTCAGCCGCATTGCCGTGTCCCAGGCGGCCGCGGGCGCAGATGTTGTCGCGCCATCCGACATGATGGACGGCCGAGTAGGCGCTATCCGGCGGACGCTCGACGAGTCCGGGTTCGACCAGGTTCCCATCATGTCGTACGCCGCGAAGTTCGCCTCCGCGTACTACGGTCCCTTCCGCGAGGCGGCCGACTGCGCGCCGCAATTTGGCGATCGCAGAACCTACCAGATGGACCCCGGAAACGCCCGGGAAGCGTTACGAGAGGTGCGGCTCGACATCGAGGAGGGAGCCGACATCGTGATGGTAAAACCCGCCCTCGCCTATCTGGACGTGGTTCGCCAGGTACGCGACGCATTCGACACGCCGGTTGCCGCCTACAACGTGAGCGGCGAGTATGCGATGGTGAAGGCCGCGTCCAGGTGCGGCTGGATCGACGAGCGGGCCGTCGTGCTCGAGACGTTGACGGCAATTGCCCGCGCCGGGGCCGGCTTGATCCTCACCTATCATGCGCTCGACGCGGCCCGCTGGCTTCAGGAAGGCGCCGGTGCCGAATCGCTGGTCGCTACTGGTTGGGATCGACCCTGAGCGGCTCGTCGAGCAGCTCGCCAACCGGCACCGCCGGCTCGATCATGCCCCGGCGCGCCTCGGCAGTGAGGCGTCGCTCCTGCCCACGAAAGCTCTCTTCGAAGACGAAGCACAACGTGACTCGACCGTCGCTGGTGGCCGTCTGGGACATCTGCTTGATGTCCGGTTCGAACTCCGCCAGCCAGTCGTTAACTGCGCCTTCCAGCTCGCTGCTGGCGCCCGCGAACTGCTTGAAACGCAGCATCCGGCCAACCGCTCCGTTGCTTCCCCGAGCGGGGAGAGCCTAACATAAGTGAGCCGATTGTAGCATGGCACGTTCTCTCCATGAGCCTGCCGAGCGGTACAGTGCCGGCGCCACCGGACACGTACGGCGCGAGGATCTGATCCGTCCGGATGCCAGGCGCCGCGAGTTCTCCGAGCGCCACGCGCAGCGCCGTCTCTCACAGAAGGAGCGTCGCTGGGCGCCGATTGCCTATGCAGTCTTTGCCCTTGCGATCGTCGTGATCTTCTGTGTCGCCTACGTGACCTATGCCTTTTCGGAGTACCGGGGAGTGATCCTCCCGGGCGTCCAGGTGGACAACATCTCACTGGCCGGGCTCAGCGAGGGCGGCGCGAACTCGCTCGTGTGGCAGAAGCTGCGCGCCATCGGTCAGTCTCCTGTCATCCTGACGTATGGCCCGGACGCCTGGAAGCCATCGAAGGACGAGCTCGGCGTCACCTACGATCCCCTCGCTACTGCCCGGGAAGCGATGCAGGTCGGCCGCCAGGGTTCCTTCTTCGAACAGCTCATCGATCGCCTTCCGCTCCACCTGTCTCATTCGGTGCCACTGGTCTACTATCTACGCGAACCGGTGCTCCGGAGCTACATCCGCGCCAACATCGCGGGGGCGCCGCCACACGGCATTTACCTCCGGCCCTACGACGCGCAGATTGCTTCGGCCGGCGACCGATTCGTGCTCCGTCCGAGCCACGTGGGGCTCCGGCTCGATGTGGGGTATGCCATTCAAACCGTTCACGATATTCTCGGCTCGCTCCACAAGCAGGCCCGCGAGCTTCGCGCGATCCATCTCGACCCGCAGATCACTGACGCCGACGCGGAAAAGATCATTGGCCGCGTGAACGGGTTTCTTGCCCACCCGCCCGTCATCGCCGCCGGGCGTCGCGTCTTCGTGATGACAAGCGCAGACCTGGTGTCGATGGTGAAGTTCTCGAACACCCACCTGAAACACCGCGCGACCATCGTGATGAACGTCATCCAGCCACAGATCACTGCGTACGTGTCCAACCTCGCGTCACAGGTCGATCGCCCGGCCGCGAACCCCGTGATGCAGTTCACGGCCGGCCACGTCATCGTGCTGCGCCCCCGACGTCTTGGCCGAACGCTCGACCAGACCGCGGCCTACCAATCCTTGCTGGCGGCGGTGAGCGGCCTCCGGCAGAACGCGCGGCTGCACTTCAAGGTCGCCGTAACCCAGCCACCGGTGGACGTTACCAATGCCGGAAGCCTGGGGATCAACAGCCTGCTCGGCGAGGGTACCTCGACGTTCGCCGGCTCGGGAGACACCAGGCTTGCCGATGTCATCAGCATCGCCAAGTCTTTCGACCAGACCGAGATCAATCCTGGCCAGGACATTTCCTTTAACTACCTCGTCGGACAGAACTGGCCGTCACGGGTGTACGACGACCGCGAGACCCTCTCACAGGGGCAGCTGGTCCCCGGCCGGCACGGCGCCATGCAGCAGGTGGCCACGACGTTCTTGCGCGCGCTCTACGGGAGCGGACTCAAGCTGCTGGAGCGGCACGCGCATCCCTACCGTCTGAGCTGGTACGAGCCGCCGGTCGGCCTGGATGCAGTCGTCGACCCCGGCCGCAACTGGGACCTCCGCTTCCGGAACACGACTGGTAGCTACCTGCTCATCCAGACACGCGTCGAGCCGCTGCGCCATCAGATCTACATCTATGTGTACGGCAAGAACCAGGGCTGGAAGGTCTCGGTCGACCCCATCGGCAAGGTGCTCAAAGTGTATCCGCACCCGCGTACGGTGGTGCGCCAGGATCCTTCCCTCGCTCCCGGCCAGATCAAGCAGGTTGCGTGGCCGCACGACGGCGCCGACACGGTGGTTCAACGCACCATCACGTACCCGAACGGCAAGGTGGCGGTGGAGGAGGTCGACACGCACTACAGCGCATGGCAGGGTATCTCGCTGGTCGGTAGCAATCCGGGCCACCAGCCGGGCGCAACACCGACTCCAACGCCATCCAGCGGCAAAAGCGCCACTCCGTCGCCCACGCCGACCTTCAGCCACTAGTGCGCGAGCTGAAATGCCGGTAGCCGTCATCCGGATCGGACTTGATCCGGTACTCTTCCATCTCGGTCCGCTGTCGGTCCACTGGTATGGATTGGCGTACGTCGCAGGAATCGTGGCGGGCCTTCAGGCGGCATTCCCATTCGCCGCCAGGCTCGGCATTAACCGTGACACGGCGTATCAGATCTTCTGGCCGGTCCTGATCGGCTCGCTGGTCGGCGGGCGGCTGTACTACGTTGTACAGTCCGACGCCGGCCGTTACCTTCGGCACCCCGCCGATATCCTCGCCACCTGGGAAGGCGGGATGGCCTTCTACGGGGCGGTCTTTCTCGGCGCCGCGACCGCGTTCGTCGTCTGCCTGATCAAGCGGATCTCGTTCCCGGTGGTACTCGACGTCGCGGCAGTCTTCATCCCGGTCGCCCAAACGTTCGGCCGCGTGGGCAATCTGATCAACGGCGACATCCTCGGATATCCAAGTACGCTGCCCTGGGCGACGCAATATACGAATCCGAACAACACGTTTGTGCCGAGCCACACGATTGCCTACGATCCGGCAGCGGCGTATGAGCTCCTGTTCAGCGCACTCTTGTTCGTCGTGGTCTGGAAACTGAGAGATCGCTTCCGCGTGCCGGGCACGCCCTTTACCCTGTGGCTGGTCCTCTACTCCGCCGGCCAGTTCTTCCTGTTCTTCCTCCGCGCCAACAGCGTGGTCTGGCTCGGCTTGAAGCAGGCGCAGCTCACTGCGATCGTTGTCGTGGCACTGGCGGTTCCGGTGTGGTTCGCCTGGCGCAACTGGTATCGCCGCGCGGATGGAAACCGAACGTCTCCAGCCGTTGCCGGCGGGACGCAATCAGGAGCGAGTGCGTAGTCAAGCGCTGCAGGCGAAGACGTCGTGCTTTACCCGGCCCGTGTCGAGGAGATGGAGCAGGTACTCGAGACGGCAGATTTCCGGACCCCAGAAGATTCGCAGGTCGGTCATGTCCATGGCCGCTCCACCCGCGCTCACCTGGCCCTGACTCTGGGCGTCGGCGTGAGGGGGGCGGTCCGGCAACAGTGGCTGTGGCATAGCTTCGCTCCTGAACGGGCTCGGTTGGCGACGCCGAGAGGCACTCGGCAGGCGCCCGGGGTCGAGATGGATTGACGCTCATCATACTCAGCGCGGGGTCGAAGTACAGCCATGACGTCAGGCGCACCGAGCGGGTGACTTCTTATGTCACCTTGAGCGAGATCGGCGTGCTATCCACCTGCGGCCCTTCGAGCTGGCACCCCATGCCGGGCACGTTGTTTCTACACAGGTGCTCCACGGCCGAGCAGGAAGGTCCCGTCGTTATCCACCACTTCGTCCGCAGTTTTGTCCACGCCGCGACTGATGTCACGCTCCCTGCGGCCGTCCAAGAGTCGGGGGATAGAATCGGCGGCCACATGGACCAACATCGCGGGCTTCACATCACACTAAAGCTGGCACAGTCACTCGACGGCCGGATAGCGACGTCAACCGGTGAAAGCCGCTGGATCAGCGGACCGGAGTCAAGGACCGCTGCTCACCGGCTCCGTGCCGAGCACGACGCGGTTCTGATTGGCGTGGGCACAGTGCTGGCCGATAATCCGCGCCTCGACGTTCGCCTTGTTCCCGGGCCCGATCCCTTGCGGGTGATCGTCGACTCCCGACTTAGAACCCCGCCGACCGCAGCCGTCTTTCGAGCCGGGTCTGCGGAAGTGCTGATCGCGGCCGATTCAGGCGCCGCCCAGGAGCGTCGAGAGGCACTCAGCGCGGCCGGGGCCACTGTGATCGTCCTGCCGCGTGGGCGGTCCGGGATCGATCTGGGCGCTCTGTTCGCGGTCCTGGAGGAGCGCGGGGTCGGCAGCATCCTGGTGGAGGGCGGCGCCCGGCTCGCCACGTCGGTCCTCCGCGAGCGGCTTGCGGACTCGCTGGCGCTCTTTATCGCGATGAAGGTCATCGGCCGGGGCCGAGACGCCATCGGCGACCTCGGCATTCGCGAGGTTTCACGCGCTGTCCAGGTCGACGGCGCGACGGTTGAGCGTCTGGGCGAAGACATCTTCGTCCGCGGGCGGCTGCCGCGCCGTGAATGAATAGAGTCGCGACCGGAAGAGTATCCAGCCGCCGGCCGCGCCTTGCGGGTCGTGGTGGGTAAAGTGCACCAGTCCGCCGAGCGCGTTCCAGACATACTGGCCCCGTACGCCAACTGTAGCGCCGTCGACGACGGGCACGCGCTGGCCGATGCTGACGTCGTTGACGATCAGAACCGTCCGGCCGTCCGGGCACACCGTGATGAAGCGCTGGTGTCGATAGGTGCCCTGCTCATCGGGGAGGGTTCGCTGCACCCGTGCCCCGAGCGTCAGCCAGACGCCCGATCGGTGCGCTCGGAAGGCGTCCTCGACCGCCGTGCAACCGATTCGTGCCGCCTGGGTGGCGCCCGCCACTGACTCCGACCGGCGCGAGATGCGCAGGTAGGCGATCCCGCCGGCGAGCAGTACCAGGACGAGAATTGCGATTAGCGTGTTGGACCGGAACATAGCGCTCCCGGGCCGGCGTCCTCACGCCGGCATGCGGATAC
Source organism: Chloroflexota bacterium (assembly GCA_035295425.1). Classification (GTDB taxonomy): domain Bacteria; phylum Chloroflexota; class UBA5177; order UBA5177; family UBA5177; genus DATGJB01. The sequence goes on from DATGJB010000049.1 coordinate 21,969, forward strand.
ACTCGCGGCTCAATGTACCCCTCGCGACCTCGTAACCCATGCTTCACGGCCGGACTTTCGCCCGGCAAAAGATTCCCGCCCCTCCCGTGCCGGGGGAGGGGCGGGGTCGGAGGAGACCGGACAGGGGGCTGGCCTACCCCTGCCCGTCTGCGGTATGAGACCAAGCGGCTCGGTGCTGCGTTTTGCGGGCGTAGGAGATCAGAACCGCGTGACGGTTCCAATCTGCGCTCGTCGGCCGCCTGGCCAGAGCTCCTTGGTGGCGAGCTCTGGCAGCAAGTGTAGTGGCGAGTGCGGGGTGTGTCTAGGTGTCAAAGTTGCGATTCGGTTACAACCGTGCCGCGACAGCCATCAGACACGAAAAGTGGGCGCGCGCCTTCGAGCGCGCCCCGCGCGATCACTTCGAAGAGCGGCGGCGTTCAGCTTCGTTCAGAGACCGTGCGCCGCGTCCGCTGCGTTCGAGACCGGGGTCGGGTGTGGCAACCGCGCCCGACCCCGGTCTCGGAACCCTTCCTACAGGAATCGTCCCCTGCCCATCAGGGCGCCGAGTACCACGATGATGATGACGATCACGATAATGAACCAGAGAAACCCGCCGATGCCCGCCTGGAGCACCGCGGCGCCGAGCATGCTCGCGTCCATGACAACCTCCTTGACCAAACGGAGTAAGTGCAAGTAACGGGCCAGGCCGGGCTCGATCCGGCGGCAGACAACACAGCTGTGCCGGACATGTATGCCCGTATCCGGTGAACAGCGCACGCCCTCATCGAGCCGGCGGACGAAACTCCCTATTGACAATGCGTGTGTCGTCCCCCAGAATATGCACATGTAACAATGGTTACGGGGACAGGGGAGGACTCGAAGGAATATGGATCTACGTTTCTCACTCGTAGGGTTGCTCATAGGCTTTCTGATCGGCCTCACCGGCGTTGGCGGTGGCTCGCTGATGACGCCCGTCATGATCCTGATCATGGGCGTCAAGCCGATCATCGCCGTCGGCACCGATACCGTGTATGGGGCGGTGACGAAGATTGTCGGCGGCGCCGCGCACTTGCGTCAGGGCAGCGTGGATCGACGCGCCGCGTACTGGCTGGCATCCGGCAGCGTGCCGGCTTCTCTGCTGGGCGTCGGTCTGATCGGCGTGATCAAGCGGGCTGATCCGGCTTTCATCAACGGCTTCCTGGTCCGATCCATCGCCTGGGCATTGATTTTCGTCGCCGTCATTCTGGCCGTCAAGCCGATTCTCTCGGCAGCCGGGCGGCGCCTGGGGCTGGCCGGAGATGGATCCTGGCGAGACGATCTGGTGGAGCATGGTCTCCGCTACCCCTGGCTCCTCACGATGGTCGGCGCGGTGGTGGGCTTCCTGGTCGGTCTTACCTCCGTGGGCGGTGGATCGCTCGTGATAATCGTGCTGTTCTTCCTCTACCCTCGGTGGCAGTCCGTCCGGCTGGTCGGCACCGATGTATTCCACGCCGCGATTCTCGGCGGCGCCGCCAGCCTTGCGCAGCTCGCCTCAGGCAACGTCAACCTGGGCATGATGTTCTCATTGCTGCTCGGCTCGGTGCCCGGCGTCCTGCTCGGTAGCCGCTTCGCCGTCGGATTCCACGAGCGGTACCTGCGCCTCAGCCTCGCGTCCGTCCTGCTGATCTCCGGAGCCAAGCTCCTCTAGCGAAACCAAAGCAGTAACCGGGGGCCTATCGGGTCGGAGCGCCGGCGTCCCATCCCAACAGTTAGGCCCAACCGTCCCATGTCCTGAAGAGCCACCCCGCTCCGTGTGAAGACAGAGTCCCCACGGCCCCCGAACGCCTCCCAAACCCCGTACGCCAGCGCCTCTTGTGCCCGGCTCGTGGCAGCGCCGAACGCAGTCGTTCCCTCGTTCCCGGCGCCGTTCAAGGCCCATCGGCCGTCCTCTCCCGTGCCCGCCACTTCACCGCACGGGCCGGAGCGCCTGCAAATCACTCCCGGCCCGGCGTAGTCGCGAGAGAACGCTCGGCCCGACGGAGACCTATATCGGCCCGCTCGAACCTCTCTACACGCTGGCCAGGTCGCGCTCTATCGCCGCCAGCTCCTCCGGCGTTCCCTGCACTCGCGGACCCGTGAACCAGTGGCGGGCGGAAAGCACCCACATAAGCGTTGCGTACACGAGCACCACGCCGACCGCCACGACGGTGTAGTTGAAATTGTCGCGGGTGATGGGGTGCGTCGTCGGAAGCATGAACAGGACGGTAATGATGACCACCCATGTGACCGCGATGATGCCCACCGGCCGGCTCCATTTGCCGAGTGTCCACGGGCCGGGTTTGAAGTTGGAGCCGGCACGCAGGCGCAGGAACGTCGGCACCACGTATGCGATGTAGAGCCCGATGACGGCAATCGAGGTGACAGCAGCGTAGGCGGTCGAATTGAAGAGATACGGCAGACCAAGGATGAACGCGCCCACCGTGGCAAAGATGATCGAGTTCGTGGGTGTGCGGGTGCGCCGGTTAATTCGGTGCCAGAAGGCCGACCCCGGCATCGCGCCGTCGCGTGAGAAGGCGTAGATCATGCGCGAGTTCGCCGTCACCGACGACATCCCGCAGAAGAACTGAGCGCCGATCACGATCAGCATCAGCAGCTCGCCACCCTTGCGGCCGATCGCGTCGATGAAGATCTGCGCCGGTGGAACGCCGGTCGAAGATCCCAGCTCGGCGCTGTAGTTCTGGATGGCGAACGTCACGCCGAGCAAGAGGACCCAGCCGGCGAACAGTGATACGACGATCGACATCACGATGCCGCGGGGCGCGGTGTACGCGGCGCGATTCGTCTCTTCGGTCATGTGTGCCGATGCGTCGTACCCGGTGAACGTGTACTGCGCCAGGAGCAGCCCGAGGAGAAACACGTAGACACCGCTACCCCAGCCCGTCATATTGACAAAGTGGCCGAATACGAATCCGACGGTCTGATGATGGCTAGGAAAGAAGTGGTCCGGAATGATCAGCAGCGCCCCGACGATCACCAGCACGCCGAGGATGTGCCACCAGACACTGACGTCGTTGAGGAACGCGACCAGCCGCACGCCGAGTGTGTTGAGCAGACCATGCAAGAACAGCACGACGGCGTAGACGGCGATGACATGTTTGGGGTCGGTATTGTAGCCCCAGAGCAGATTCATCTCGGCGCTGAGGAAGAGGGCGAGGCCAAAGTCGATGCCGGCGGTAACTGCCACCTGACCCAGCAAATTGAACCAGCCGGTGTACCAGCTCCAGACCGGCGCGCTGCGACCCGCCAGCTTCGCCGACCAGTAATACAGGCCGCCGGCGGTCGGGTACGCCGAGCAGATCTCGGCCATCGCCAGGCCGACGATGATAACGAGCACGCCGACCAGCGGCCAGCCGATACTCATGACGACCGGCCCGCCGGTGCCCATGCCGTAGCCGTACAGGGTGAGACAGCCTGAGAGAATCGAGATGATGGTGAACGAGACGGCGAAGTTGGAGAATCCGCTCATACGCCGCAGCAGCTCCTGCGCGTAACCGAGCTGATGCAGTCGCTCGACATCGGAGGCGGTCTCGGGGCTCGACGTGGTGGCGTCTGGGTAGAGCGTCGGGGCCATTTCTCCTCCCTTTCTCGGTACAGCGTCCCAGTGCAACGCCCTGCCGCCCGGGCCGCGGCGTGTTAGGCCGCCGGCTGTCGCGTCCCGGGTGGCCGCCGGAACCAGGAAATCTGTCCTGATCGTACGGCACCATGCCGTGAGGGGCAAGCGCCAGGTTCGTTGCCGGCCCGCTCCCAGGTGGTATAACTCGCTTATGGCCCGACCGGACCCCCAGGCGAGCGCGTCGAACCGCCCGCCGGCGAAGTGCCCGGCGGCGCACGACGCCACAGGGAGGAGAAGTGGTCACCGAAGATCGAACGGCCGCGGCGACCGGCATGCTCGCACGCGACGAGCTGATTGACCTGATCGACCGCAAAGAGATCGAGACGGTCCTGGCCGTCTTCCCGGACATGTACGGCCGCCTCATGGGGAAGCGCATCACCGGTCACTTCTTCCGCGACCACGTAGCCGACGGTGGGATGCACGCCTGCGACTACTTGCTCACCGTGGATATGGAGATGGACCCGGTTCCCGGCTACGCCTTCGCCAGCTGGGAGCGCGGCTACGGCGACGTGCACCTGGTGCCGGACTTCAGCACGGCGCGCCGCGCCGCCTGGCTTCCGCGCACCGCGCTAGTGATCTGCGACCTCCTCACCGGGTCCGGAGATGAGCCGGTCGAGGTGTCGCCGCGCCGCATCCTTCAGCAGCAGGTGCAGCGGGCCCGCGACGCCGGATTCGAGGTCATGGCCGGCTCCGAGATCGAGTTGTACTGCTTCGAGGACACCTACGAAGCGGCTCTCGACAAGCGCTTCCACGGCCTGCAGCCGATGGGCCGGTACTACGAGGACTACCACATCCTCCAGGGAACCAAGGAGGAGTCGCTGATCGGCAGCATTCGGTCGGCGCTGGATGCGAGCGGCGTTCCGGTCGAGTTCAGTAAGGGCGAGTGGGGACCGGGCCAGCAGGAGATCAACCTCGAGTACAGCGATGTCCTCGTGCAGTCGGACCGCAACGTGGTCTACAAGCACGCTGCCAAGGAGATCGCCCATTTCCAGGGCCGATCCGTGACCTTCATGGCCAAGTGGGACGAGGCGCTGGCCGGATCGAGCATGCATGTGCACGTCAGCCTGCGCGATCGCGAGTCGGGCCGCCCGTCGTTCCCGGGCGCTCAGCAGCTCGGACCGATCGCGGCCAGCGACACGTTCCGCTACTTCCTGGGAGGCTGGATGCGGCACGCCGCCGATCTCACGCCTTTCTTCGCGCCGTCGGTGAACTCCTACAAGCGCTTCCAGGAGGGGTCCTTCGCCCCCACCGGGCTGGCCTGGAGCTACGACAACCGGACGGCCGGTTTCCGCATCGTCGGGCACGGCCCCTCGCTGCGCATCGAATGCCGCATTCCCGGCGCCGATGCCAACCCGTACCTCGTTTACGCCGCGTCAATCGCGGCAGGGCTCGACGGTCTCGCCCAGCGTATCGAGCCGCCCCCCATCTTCGAGGGCGATATCTACCAGGCTGCGGATCTCCCCCGTGTGCCCCGCACCCTTCGCGACGGAATCGAGGGACTCCGGCGCAGCGAGCTGGCACGGGCGGCGCTGGGAGACGAGGTAGTTACCCACTACCTGCATTTCCTCGAGACCGAGCAGACCAAATTCGACGGAGTCGTGACCGATTGGGAGCGCGCTCGCTTCTTCGAGCGCGCCTGATGGCGCTTGAGTCACTCCATGAGGGTCCAGGGACCGGAGACGGGGCAGCCAATGCCACGGCTTGAGGGCAAAGTCGCCATCATCACCGGCGGAGCCTCCGGAATCGGCCGCGAGTCGGCGATTCTCTTCGCAGGGGAAGGAGCGAGAGTAGTCGTTGCCGACCTCGACCCGGCTGGCGGCGGAGAGACGGTCGACGCTGTGACGGCCGCGGGCGGAGATGCGGCATTCGTGCGCGTGGACGTTTCCCGCGCCGGTGACGTCGAGGACATGGTGGCGGCGGCCGAGGAGCGCTTTGGCTGTGTCAATGTGATCTTCAACAACGCCGGCATCTTTCCGGACAGCGACGGATCGGTCGTCGCCACGCCGGAAGACGTGTGGGACGCCGTGATCGACGTCAACCTCAAGGGCGTCTTTCTGGGATGCAAGTACGGGGTCCCGGCACTCCTGCGGGCCGGCGGCGGCTCGATCATCAACACCGCGTCGTTCGTCGCGCTCGTCGGCTCCGCCACTTCACAGATCGCCTACACCGCGAGCAAGGGAGGCGTCCTGGCGATGACCCGCGAGATCGCGGTCGAGTTTGCGCGCCGGAATATCCGTGCCAACGCCATCTGCCCCGGTCCGGTCGACACGCCTCTCCTGCGCGCGATCCTTTCCGTGCCGGAAGAGCGGCAGCGGAGGATGGTGCACGTTCCCTCGGGAAGGCCGGCCCTGGCGCGAGAGATCGCGCAGGCGGCGCTCTTCCTCGCCTCCGACGAGTCGTCGTATGTCAACGGCGCCACGTTCACGGTGGATGGCGGTCTGACCAGCGCCTACGTGACGCCGTTGTAGAATGCGCCCCGGCGTCCGCTCGCGGTCTTTCCGTCCCGGCGCGGCTGCGAGCGGGTGGAGAATGTGATGCCATCTCAGACGGAAAGCAAGAACACATTGGCCGAACGCACCCGGCTGATCCTCGCCGTGTGCGCCGCCAAGGCGACCGCCGAAGCGGTGCGGCTCGCGGGTCGAGGCGGCGGCACGAGCGTCCCGGGCCTGGTCGCACGGCGCATCGACTCGGGAGTGCTTCGCAAGATCGTGGCGTCGAGCGCCGCCCGCATGGTCATGGTCACGGGCAGCAACGGCAAGACGACGACCTGCAGAATGATCGCGGCGCTGGCCGAGGGGTCCGGGCGCAGCGTCGTGCAGAACCGAACCGGATCCAACCTCATCCAGGGGGTCACCGCGGCCGCGGTCAAGGGCGCCGATCTCCTCGGGCGGCTCCGTGCCGACACTGTGATTCTGGAGATCGACGAAGCCACCGTGCGAAATGTGGCGCCGGACGTCACGCCGGATGTGGCCGTAGTCACGAACATCTTTCGCGACCAGCTCGATCGGTTCGGCGAGCTTCACGCCGTGGCAGAGGCGCTGCGCGTGGCCATTCACTCGCTGCCCGACGGCGCGACCGCGGTCCTCAACGGGGACGACCCCATGGTCGCCGACCTGGGGTCAGGCGCCGGCTGCCGCCGGCTCTATTTCGGCGTGACGGCAGAGCAGGTTGGTGCCGAGGTGCCCGAGCACGCCGCCGACACGGTGCGCTGTCCGCGCTGTCAGCACGACCTCGAGTACTCGCGTGCGTATCTCTCCCATCTGGGCGCCTACCGCTGCCCAAACTGCGGCTTCGCCCGGCCGCCGCTCGACGTTGCGGTCACCTCGCTGCGCCTCGGCGACGGCCTCATGGATCTCTCACTCGCGACGCCGGACGGTCCGCTCGAGGTCCAGCTGCGGCTGATCGGCATCCACAACGCGTACAACGCGGCAGCGGCCGTCGCCGCCGGTTGCGCGCTGGGCCTCGACCCCAACCGATTCGGCGCGGCCCTGGCCGGCCTGCGGCCCGCCTTCGGCCGCCTGGAACAGATCAAGGCGGGCGATCGCACCGCGGTGCTGGCGTTCGTCAAGAACCCGATTTCGTACAACACCACCCTGCGCTCGATCGCGCAGGCGCCCGGCAGGAAGCGCTTCCTGGCGGTGCACAGTAACACCGATGTGGACGGCGAGGACTTCTCCTGGTTGTGGGACGTCGATCTGGAAGAGCTCGCGCCGGCCGTCGACATGGTCGTCACTTCGGGCACCAAGGCCGAGGAAGTCGCGATGCGCTACAAGTATGCGGGCGTCCCGGAGGAGCGAATCTCCACCATCGCCGACGTCGAATCGGCCCTGGACGCGGCGCTGGCCGCTGCCGAGCCCGGCGGAACGGTGCATATTCTGGCAGGCTACACGCCGATGCGCGAGATCAGGCAGATCATGCAGCGGCGCAAATGGGTATCGGCGTTCTGGGAGGAATGAGTACATGACGGACCTGACACTTCGTGTCTGCCACCTCTATCCGCGCCTGCTGAGCGTGGCGGGCGATCGGGGCAATCTGTTCGCGCTCCGCTGCCGCTGCGCCTGGCGCGACATCGGTACCGAGGTGCACGAGGTCGAGACCGGCGACACGCCGGATTTCACGGCCTTCGACGTCATCCTCTTCCACGGCGGTCAGGACAAGGAGATGGACGTGGCCGCCCGCGACCTCCAGGCGAAGGGTGAGAGCCTGCGGGAAGCGGTCGAGAACGACGTGGTGATTCTGGCGGTCTGCGCCGGCTATCAGCTACTCGGCACGTACTATCAACCCAGCAATGGGCCGCGTCTAGAGGGGATCGGCGCCCTCAATGTCTACACGGAGGGCGGCGCCCAGCGCTTCATGAACCACATCGCGCTGGAGTGCACGTTTTCCGGCGATAAGCCTCGCTACCTGGTCGGCTTCGAGAATCACAGTGGCTGCACATACCTCGGCGAGGGCGTCGAGCCGCTCGGCCGCGTCGTGGCCGGTAGCGGCAATAACGGCAGCGACGGCACGGAGGGCGCCCGCTACCGGCAGATCTATGCCACCTACCTCCATGGCCCCGTCCTTCCCAAGAACACCTGGTTCACGGACCACCTTATCGCCCAGGGGCTCCGACACCGCTACGGTGCGATCGGCCCCCTCATCACCCTCGCCGACGGCGCCGAGACCAGAGCACACGACGCCGCCCTCAAGGTGGCCCTCCAGTCGAAAGGCAGGCGGACAGCGCTGGAAGCGACGCGCTGGTAAGTGGTAGGAGTGCTCGCGGACGTCGTGGCGAACGCGTTCTCCGAATGCGCATTCTGACCGCGATTTGTTTCCGCGGGCATGCCGCGGCGGCATGAACAGTGCGCGAATGGAGCCGTCAATACTCCAAAGTCGGCAAGAGGTCGCGCGCTGAAATGCGCTTGCGTAGACGTCAGAACCGGGTCACTTGACCTGGCCGCGGAGAGCGTCCTCCTCTATGGACGAGCTGCGAGCGTGGATTATTCATGAAGGGTCTGCTCGTCAAGCTGTACTGGCCCGGCCACCCTCCACGCCATAACACATTCGACCAAAACGAACTCGTGAATAACCCAGGCCAAATTAGGCCCGCAGCGTTCGCACGACCGTCCCGAGACGCCCAGGGGTTCTGGTTGTTGGCTTGCGCAGGCCGAAGTTTGGTGGGCCCAGCAGGATTCGAACCTGCGACCAGCGGATTATGAGTTGGTTTTTGCGGGTCGAAAACACGTCGGACAGGCCGAACGCCGGCGGACGTTATAAGACGTCCGCGAACAGACTTTCGGCTTGTGCGGGCCGAAAATGGGCTGGTGAAAGTGCTAGGATAGCCCTAAAGTGGACAAGCGCCGACAGTGGCGTACAGGCGCGAACAAGAGCCGGTTGGTATACGCGTTGGTATATTTGCGGCACCGGTTGCGCCGTCGAGACGGCTATGTGACAATCCCGTGAGCGTCGGGTGGCGCCTAGCTAGCGCCCGATGAGCGACCCTACCGCCTACTCGGTAGGGTCGGCCCGACCCGTTCGCCAGGTAGGTGGCATTGGCTTCGC
>DATGJB010000050.1:0-2509 GCA_035295425.1 Chloroflexota bacterium
GCCTCCACAGCTCTCCGTCGTCTCTTCACGTGATGAGGTGGATGTCTCGCCGACCGCGGCGCTGGCGTGACCCGAGAAGGCGCGCCCCGGCCCCTCGAGATTGGATCGTGGGTTTCCGGCCAGGAGACGGACCGCAGCCGCACATGCCCATTTCCGGGGGCAATGGCCGGCAGGTACGTGCCACGCGGATCGCGGCCAAAGGCCAATCGCTTTGCCCAGGTCGACGGACACCGCAGCAACGCAGAGGGATCGAGCTGGGCGCTGCGCCCAACTCGAAAGCCCGCGTTCTCGAGTGTCGCGGTGATAGCCGCGGTGCCGGCAGCGAGCGCCAATCCTTCTTCCAGTAGCGCGCCGGCGTTCAGCCGGATCTCGAGCGTCGCCTGGGGGCGTGCCACGGCGCGCAGGCCGGACGGCAGTGCCTCGCCCTCTATCAGACCGCGGAGGAGGCTTCCCCAGGGGAAGTTGATGGTCAGTGCGGCGGCAGCCTGCCGCAGCTCGCCGGGCAGATCGAGCGCGTTCGCGATCACGTAGAGCGCATTGCGCGGAGCCCTACGCGAGGTCACGATGAGGTTCTCACGGCAGGCATCCACGCCGACGGCGAGCAGGGCCGGGTTGGCCAACGCCGTGGCCAGAACGAAACGGCCGTCACCGGTGCCGACATCGATCGAGATCCCGGTATGGCCACAGGCCAGCGCCCGGAACTCGGCATAGGTCATCTCGACAGTGTGCTTTCCTCGTATCGTCTCCATTTCCCTTCTTCCGTTCTTCGCTGTGTCGAACAGGAAGAAGGGCTGGAGGACCACGAGGGCAGGCAGATAGAGCGCAGCGCCAGACCGGTCAGGCGCCGTCGAGGTCGTCTGGAGTCGGCTTGGTGGCGACCCAGATCGCGGGCAGGCGAAAACAGCCGGGCCGCCTGTCCGGGTGGTGCCTTACGCAGCGATTCTGGTCACGGGGTGCGACCTAACGGGGAGGCTGCACCCGGGTCATCGCGTTAAACGCCATGAAGCCGTCTCTTTCTAGCGACTTCAGTATAGACCCGGGCCGCGCCCGGTCGCTCACCGCTTACCACTCGCCGAAGTGCAAGACATCCTCGGGAGGACGACGGCCGCGCCGTAGGGAGGGGGAGGGACGATCCGGCGCCGGGTAGCCAATGGCAATAGCGCCGATTGGGTGGAACGGCTCGGGAATCCCGAAAGCCGTTTTGAACCCGGGAATCTCACGGCTCGTCGGTCCAAGCGAGAAGTAGTAGGCGCCCAGTCCGGCATCCACTGCAGTGAGCAAGATGAGCATGGCGGCGAAAGCGGTGTCGGTGAACCAGTATGGCGCCGGCCAGTCGTCGGCAGACGTCCGGCCAACATGCACCTTGTCGGGCTCCAGATACCGGCGAACATAGGCGTCGGCATTCGCGACCGGCACGACAATCAGAGGCGCCGCCATGACGGGCAACTCGTCCGAATCGTCTTCACCTCGAGAGCGGAGGTAGCCCCAGAAACGAGCTGTCTGTTCCGGACCATCGAAGACCAGAAATTCGAAGCCCTGCGCGAATCCCGAAGAAGGCCCGCGCCGCGCATTGCCGAGGATCCGCGCCACGACGTCGCGTGGGACCGGCCTGTCGGTAAAGGCCCGCACCATGCGGCGCGTGCGTACTACGTCCTGAAAATCCATAAAGCGCTGCTCAATGGTCGGTCGTGGCTCGAAGCTTCCTTGCCTTCCAGATCTCCTCGGGCGGCCACTGTCTCGCCCACTCCACCGGGACGTAGTCGTAGTAGGGATGCTGGGTGGCGTCCTCCGGAGCAAACAGCTCGATCAGGTCGAGCACCTCGAAGCCCGCCTGCCGCAGGATGCGGAACATCTCTCCTGTACCGGGATGGAACTCCACGCCCGGATCGTCATCCGCCCACTCGATACGCCGCAATGCCCGGAGCGGCCGCTGCAGCGTGGTTGTCACCGATCCGGTGTCCGGTGCACAGAGCATCGACAGCGTCGAATTGCGCAGGAACACCAGCTCGCCGCCAGGACGCAGTAGCCGCGCCGCCTCCGGAATCCACAGGTTCGGATCGGCCCAGATCGAAGCGCCGTATTCCGAGATCGCCAGATCGAACTGGTTTCCATCCAGCGGGACCTGCTCTGCGTTGGCTTCAATGAGCTCCAGACCCAGTCCGAACTCTTCATTCATGCGCCGGGCGGTTTCCAGCTGGGCGGGCGTGATGTCGATGCCGACGACGCGGCGGGCACCGCGCTTCTTGAGCCAGGCGCCGAAGTAGGCAGTGCCGCAGCCCAGCTCGATGACGTCGCGGTCCTGAACCTCGGGTAAGACCCGCAGCTCGGCTTCAGGGCTATGCCACACGCCCCAGTCAATAGAATCCTGCTGCCAGGACGACCGGGCGGTACGATCTGTATGTGCCGCATTTGCAGCCGTCCACACGGCGCGATTGATGACGACGTGCGGGGGAAGCTCTTCCATGGTTTACAGTAGCAGCCTATGAGGCCCTGACGGCTGCCAGAATCT
>DATGJB010000051.1:0-2929 GCA_035295425.1 Chloroflexota bacterium
TCAGCGCAGCTACATACCGTAGGGTCGGTTCGTGATGACCCAGCCAGGGCAGATGAGCCTCCCAGTTCTCGTCCTCGCCGGGCCGTTGCGAGGCAAGTCGCATGACCGCGACTGCAATTGGGTCAAGGGCGTGAAGCTCGAGTACAGGCCAGTTGACCCAGCTAGCGTTCCTGCTCACATCGGGATGTGTTCGCACTGCGGCGGCGGGCCCCGCAGAATCGCCCGCCGGGACCCGGGGTAGCACTGCATTCCGGTCTACGTCCAGCGCGGCGGTTCGTGCGTCGCCGAGCGCGTCGGTGTGTTCACGCCGCAGGCGAGCGTTGGTCGTCGCGGCCGCTTTCGTCCATTGCGGTAGTCCGCGTGGCGCCGGGCCCCTCGGTGCTTCACGCCTACACCGGTCACGGCGCCCACGCAGCACCTTTGCTCTGGGAGGGGGAGCCTGCGATGCTCGGGATCAGCTCAGGCGAGAGACCCGCTACATGATGATCGGGAAGCATGCTACGAGTGTCCTCCGGAGTCGCCAAAGGGTTCAGCCTCCCGTCCGCGTGTATTCCGCGAGTGTCCGCTCGGGCTCCAAGATGCCCGTACGACAAGCCGTCCTGAGCGAGCCTGAGCCTGGCATGGCTCGTCCACCCCTCCAGGAAGGATGCTCGCGCCCGCCGAAGCGACCGGGCTCGCCGCTACAGACTTGGGTCATCCGGAGCTGGCGAGTGTGGGCTGCTCGGGTTGAGCGCCGCGACGAGCCCGGATTGGTCTTCGGCACTCACGATGAGCCGACGCATCGGGGCCCGGAGCGGACCGAGCCACACCCACTTCTGTCGGTCCAATGTGATCTCGACCAGTCCGGTGCCGGCGCCGTTGACAAGAGCGGTACGTGGCCAGTAGTTGACTCCGCGGAGAACGCTGATTCGGAAAGCACCACGGAGTTCGTCACGGTTCACGGGTCGAGCGGATGCCACCGCCTCGCGAGGGATTGTGGCGTGAAAGGCCCATCCCATGCGAACGTCGACCGTTGAATCACTGATCGTCACCCGCGGGCCTTTTTGACCGGCCCCGAACGCCGTCATGAGGGTGCGGCTGGGTGGGTCGACGCTGATCGGGAACGTCCTGTCGTTGATCATGATCCCTCCTCGGGAACGCCCCAGACGCATCCAGAGCGCGTGTTTAATCAGGTTCAACGCCTCTGCCGGTCGGGGCCGTTGCTGCCCCTCGTCGGCGCCGGCCATCAGCACCCCGAGGATCTCCTGCTCGTGCTCGCGCCGGAATGCCTGCGGGTAGCAGGCCAGCAGCCGCAGGTAGCGTCGCTCGAGGCCTGCGGACTCACTCATGTGAGCACCCTTGCGGCCGGCTTTAGGCGCGAGATCGCGACGTGGGCGTTGGCCTGCAACCGGGCTGCCTCGGTGGCCAGCAGCTCCGCGCCCGCGGCCGTCAGCCGGTAGTAACGGCGCAGTCGGCTATCCACAATCTCCTCCCGGTCAACCTCGATCAGCTTTTCCGCGCGCAGACGCTCAAGCGCCGCGTACAAGGTGCCGGCCTTCAGCTGAACCCGCCCAGCTGAGATCGCTTTGACGTCGGTGATGATCCCGTAGCCATGTTGGCTGCCCGCGGCGAGAGCGGTCAGGATCATGAATGTCGCCTCTTGCATCGGCCGCTTAGCCATGCTGAGCAGCATATACAGTTGAACTATCTAAGTCAAGCCACCCGCCCTATCACGAGAGCGACCAGACGTCGATTGCAGGAAGGCTGACGGCGCCCAGCTGGGGATCAGGCGAACGACGCGAGCACGAAGCTCAGCACTTCGTCCACGTGGTCGAAGACGTCGTCCCGGGTGACTCAGATGAGTAGCAGCGCGGCACCGATCGCAGACAAGTCGGACTGGCGCCGTCGCCGATGTGTGGTCGTGGCGTCTTCGCCCAGGGCAAGCAGCGTCAGCGAAATGTCGCGACCATCATTTCCGCGCGGCGATGATGACCTGATCCGCGTCTCTCCATAGCATGTCGGTCAGCCCGAAGCCGGCTCTCTGGAGTAAGTGCGTCCACCCGGCGACCGACATGGTGTCTCCGATGCGACTGGCGCCGGGAGGGCCCAGGAGCGCTGTGTGGTCGTAGCCCAGGAGCGCGTTTGCCCTGGACCAGAACCGCTCCCAGTTCTCACGCGTGTAGCGCGGTGGTTGCCTGGCCTTCCACTCGTCGAATCCAGGAGTAAAGGGTGGCTCCGGAGAGGTGGGCTCGGCAAGCACGAATACCCCGCCGCGCCGTAGCGTCGTGCGAACGTCTTGGACGAGCTGGCCCGCACGTCGCGGGTCGAACCAATGAAGCGCATTGACGGCCGTGACGGAGTCGTAGTTGCCGGGTAGCTCGTCCAGCCACCCATCGTCCTCCAGGTCTCTGACGACGAGCGTTCCGGGCGTGCCATGCCGCTGATTCACCGCCCTGCAGATCGAGGTGAGGAATGGGTCTCGATCGATGCAGTCGATTTGCGCATTCGGGTAGATCCGCCGGATCGCTCTGCCCGCGTCGCCCGGGCCGCAGCAGAGGTCCAGCGCGCGAATCGCCTTTTCCCGCGAGAACGGTAATGCTCGAGCGATCAGGTCGAGGTCATTGGGCTTCGAAGCGCCCTGCTCGACCCACCACAGCTCGAGCAGTTCGTCGAGGTGGCCGCTGATTCGCGCGTCGATCTCCGCCTGGCTGATCGGTGGGGATTTCATCTCGGTTGGCCTCCTCGTGTCGACCACGGCGTTGGACGCGAGCAATGGGACGGAGCTTCGGGATCTGCACGGCGCGGGGATCTTCCTCCCTCCCGGGCATCGAGGGCGCGAGCACCGAAGCCCTGGGAGAATCGGCGTGTGCGTTCTTCGCAGACGCTCAGCGAGTCTGACCGACGGATCGTGGCGGCGTGGGCGGCGGACTGCGCCGAGCGGGTGCTGGAG
>DATGJB010000052.1:0-14687 GCA_035295425.1 Chloroflexota bacterium
GTGATGGTATGCGTGGTGTCCGACATGTCGCCCTGCGGGGCGATCCGGACAGAGCCGTCCGGGGCTTCAGGAAGGGAAGCCGCATCGGACCATTCGTGAAGCCGCGGGCGGCTCCTTGCTACCACACTGTGTCTCCCCACGTCGCGGTGGGCACAACACCGTGTCTCCCTTTGACGTGGTGGACATAATGCCCTGAAGCCTCGGTCCGCCGTGACCGAGTCGCCCCGCAGGGCGACATGTCGGGTGTCCCGCATGCCACGAGCAAACCGACTCCAACGCCGGTATCCTCGATCCGCCGCCCGCACCGTTTCCGCGCGGATCGGAGGACACGCGTTCATGGCGTGTTTCTCGCGTCGCACGGGGCATCCGACATGCCGGGCTGCGGCCCACACCCCGAGGGTACCCGGGTCACGGCGGACCGAGGCTTCAGGGTGTTGTGGCCACGACGTGTTGGAAGACGCAGCGTTGCGCCCACCGCATCGTGGCGAGGCACAGCGCTGGGACCACGGCGTCGTAGGGAGACACGGTGTCGTGGCCACGGCGAGTGGAGAGGTTAGCCGTACCACTGTCCTGAAGCAGTGTCTGGGGCGTCGAGGCGCTCGATTGCCTGGTCGATGGTGTCCACAAGGGTGAGGAGGGCCAGGTCGCGCGGATTCACGATCAGGTGCCGGCGGAAGGCGTCAACCATGCCTTGCCAGATCGGTCCGACCAGGATCACCGGTTTGGGCGCCATCAGCTCCATCTGTCGGAGATTCCAGGCAAGCGCGACTTCGCCCAGAGTGCCGGCGCCGCCGGGCAGAGCGATCAGCGCATCACTTTCGATCAACGCTTCGAGGCGCTCGAAAAGCGTTCGCGCGCTCCGCTCTTCGGAGAGATAGCGGTTCGGGGCGAGGCGGCCAATCCAGGGGGCAACGGTTACGCCGACCACCTGGCCGCCCGCTTCGTGCGCACCCCGGCTCACCGCTTCCATGATGCCGCCGTAGCCGCCGGAGACGATGACATCGCCGCGGCCGGCGAGCATCTCTCCGAGCCGGCGGGCGTCACGGTACTCCTCCGAGTCTTCGCCGACCCGGGCGGAGCCGAAGACCGTCACACGCATGGGCCTGCTATCCCTCACCGACCAGCCGGCGGTATAGGCCCTCAAATTCGTCGTCGGAGAAGTACTCAATCACGATCCGGCCGCCGCGCCGCCCCTGCCGTAGGGTAACGCGCGTGCCGAGCGCGCGCTGCAGCTCACCCTCGAGTGCGGTCAGGTTCGCGTCTCGGGCCGGTTTCGATCGCCGCGGCGCTCGTTCCAGGAGCCGGCGGGCTAGCTCTTCGGCCTGCCGGACCGTCAAACCGTCACGCTCGATCCGTTCCAGCAGGGCCACCTGGAGATCGCGATCCGGCAGCATGAGCACGGCTCGGGCGTGTCCTTCGCTGATTCGCTCCTCGACGACGGCGCGCTTGAGTGTCTCGGGGAGGCCGAGGAGCCGGATGGTGTTGGAGATCGCAACCCGGCTTTTACCGACTCGCTCGCCCACCTGCTGATGCGTCAAACCGAAATCCTGAATGAGGCGCTGGTAGGCGGCCGCCTCCTCCAGCGGATTGAGGTCGGCGCGCTGCACGTTCTCGACCAACGCGAGCTCGAGGGTGTCGCGGTCGCTAACCTCGCGGACCACAACGGGAACGCGGGGTAGGCCGGCGATGACCGCGGCGCGCCAGCGCCGTTCGCCGACAATGAGCCGGTAGCGGTCGTCTCCGGCGTCGGTGACGACCAGCGGCTGGACGAGCCCATGCTCGCGGATCGAGGCGGCCAGGTCTTCCAGCGCCTTGCGCTCGAAGCGCTGGCGCGGCTGGTTGGGATTGGGTTCGATCCGGTCCGAGGCGACCTCGCGCACCGCCCCCTTCTCGGTGACAGGGATCAACGCGTCGAGCCCACGTCCCAGACCCCGCCGAGTGCGGGCGGGCGAGCGCCCAGACGGCTGCTCCTCGCTCACCGCGCGCCCACCGGGGCACGCGCCACGACCTCACGCGCCAGCGCCTGGTATGCTTGCGCCCCCCGTGAGGCCGGGTCGTAGCGGAGGATCGGCTGGCCGAAGCTTGGGGCCTCGCCCAGCCGCACGTTGCGCGGGATCACCGTCTCGAAGGTCAGGCGGGGATAATGCCGCCGCACCTCGCCTGCCACCTGGTGGGACAGCATGGTGCGTCCGTCGTACATAGTCATCAGCAGTCCGAGAATGCGTAGATCGGGGTTCGCGCGCGTGCGTACGCGATCGATCGTGTCCATCAGGCGGACCAGGCCCTCAAGAGCCAGGTACTCGCACTGGACGGGAACCAGGACGGCGTCGGCGGCGACCAGCGCGTTGAGCGTCAGCAGACCGAGCGACGGTGGACAGTCGAGCAATATATAGGAATACCAGCTCTGCAGTCCGTCCAGCGCCGCCCGGAGCAAACCGGTTCGGTCTTCACAGTCGAGCAGCTCGATCTCAGCGCCGGTCAGTTCGGCGGTTGAGGGCAGGAGATCGACGCCCTCGACTGACGTGCGCACAATCGCGTGTGCCGCGGGCACCGCGTCGGCCAGCACGTCGTAGAGGCCACAGGCGACGCCGTTCATTCCGAGGCCCCCGGTGGTGTTTGCTTGCGGGTCGCAGTCCACAAGCAGCACCTTGCTGCCGAGCGCGCCGAGATAGGCGCCAAGGTTGATCACGGTCGTGGTCTTGCCCACGCCGCCCTTCTGGTTGACAACAGCGAACGTCGCCATGGTGGAGTGAGGGTAATTCTCGGGGAGGTCGCGGGCGTATGCCCGGAGTGGTGTGCGAGCGCCGATTTCCGGGCCAATGGTACCACGGAGGGTAGCATGTACTATCTCGGTCCCCGGAGGAATTCCGCTCTGACGCTCGAGCACGCAGTGGTGTCTTTCGTCATCGCGCTGGTGGCCGGCGCGTTTGGCTCGGTGCTCGGCATCGGTGGGGGCCTCTTCATCATCCCCTCGCTCACGCTGTTTCTCGGGGTGAAGCTCAAGACGGCGATTGCAGCAAGCATAGTCGCGGTGATCGCGACGTCGCTCGGCGGGGGAAATGTCTACGTGCGCCGGCGCCTCGCCGACATCCGGCTGGGCCTGCTGCTGGCGTTAGCGACAGTGCCCGGCGCGGTCATCGGAGCGCTACTGGCGACGCGCGCTCCCGCGCAACTACTGGCCGGTGTGTTCGCCGTCGTACTGGGCTTTAGCGCGTACCGCATGCTGCAGGGAGCACGTCGTGGGCCTCCATCCATACTGCCGTCGCTGGAGCTCGGCCAGGATTTGCCGCCGTCGCGATTCCGCGGGTCGTATGTCGAACCGTCGACGGGCGAGGTGGTGCGCTACCACGTCATACGCGCGCCGCTGGGGGTTGTCACCTCGACCGCTGCCGGCCTGGTATCGGGGCTGCTCGGCGTGGGTGGCGGCATTATCCAGGTGCCGGTCATGAACCTGTTGATGAGGGTGCCGATCAAAGTGGCCACGACCACCAGCACCTATATCATCGGCATCACCGCCATGGCCGGTGCGTTTGTGTACTACAACCATCGCCCTTCCTATATAGATCCGTCACTGGCCGTGCCGGTCACCATCGGAGTCTTCATCGGCGCTTCCGTCGGCTCCGGCCTGCTCGGCCGGCTCAGCCAGGTTACGCTGCGCAACGCCTTTACCGCCGTAATGGCGGTCTACACAGTGCAGATGGCACTTCGGGTGTTTGGCATTGGATCCGGCTGAATCCCGGACGGCGCAGCTCGAAGCCGACCGCGATAGCCCGATCTACGGACCGGTCGGATGGGTGTTGCTCAGTGGCCTTCTCACGAGCATCGCAGTGATGGTACTCGGACTGGTCGCGGCGGCCATCCGGAACGGGAGTGGGGTGTCGACCGTTCTGCCCCTCGACCGGGAACTACCCCAAGTGGGGAAAGGCGATCCGGCGGCGATTCTCGATCTGGGAATCTTACTGCTCTTCGCGACGCCACTGGCCGGTGTGGTGACGGCTCTGGTGGGTTTCGCACGTGAGCGAGACTACGCCTTCACCCTGGTGAGCGCGGTCCTGCTGGTGCTGCTGGTCATCTCCTTTGCGGTTGCATTGCGGTAACAGCGGAATGACAGAACGGCGCCGCCCTCCTCCGCCGCGAGGCCGCCGGCCGGCCGCGCCGACCAGCTGGGACGCGCTTGCTACCTGGTACAACGGCTGGGTCGGAGAGGGTGGAAGCGACTACCACCGGCACGTCGCGGTCCCCGCCGCGGTCCGGCTGCTGGAGGCGCAGCCGGGCGAACGCGTCCTCGACGTCGGCTGCGGCCAGGGCGTGCTGGCGCCCCACGTGGTCCGGGCGGGAGCCGAGTACGTGGGCGTTGACGCCAGCCCGCGGCTGGTCCAGATGGCGCGGCAGCAGCACCATCATGGGGGACGCTTTCTGGTGGGAGACGCGCGCCGCCTGATGGAGGCGCCTGGAATCAGACCGGCCTCCTTCGACGCGGCGGTGTTTCTACTGAGCCTGCAGGATATGGACCCGCTGGCGCCGGTCCTGGAAGGGACGGCGCATGCGCTCAAACCGGGCGGCCGGGTCGTACTGTTGTTGACTCATCCGGCATTTCGGGTGCCGCGGCAGAGTGGCTGGGGCTGGGACGAAGGGAGGAAGCTGATGTACCGGCGAGTCGATCGCTACCTGACGCCGCTGCCCGTCCCGATGAAGCCATATCCCGGCCGTGACGGCGCCGGTGTAACACGCAGCTTTCACCGCCCGATCCAGGACTACGTCAATGGACTGGCCGAGCAGGGATTGCTGACCGACCGCATGGAAGAGATCGCGGCGCACCGCACGGTGGAGAGAGCGCCGACGGCCCGGGCCGCGAATCTGGCCCGCAAGGAGATCCCCCTGTTCCTTGGCCTGCGGGCGCGTAAGGTGGCGGCGTGAGGCAATGACGCCGCGGCCGGAGTCAGGTTGTGCCGAAGTACCGGTCGCCGAAGTCGCCGAGGCCGGGCAGGATGAACTTGCGGTCGTTGAGCGAGCGGTCCACCGTGGCGGTGTACACGCGGACATCCGGGTGTCGCTCATGCAGAAGAGCGATTCCTTCCGGCGCGGCGACGACACACGCCAGGCGGATGCTGGTAGCCTGGTGGCGCTTCAGCAGGTCAACGGTTGCAACCGAGGAGCCTCCGGTGGCCAGCATGGGGTCCAGAATGATTGTCTCGGCCTCCGCCAACTGCGCAGGCAGCTTCTGATAGTAGCTGCGAGCGATTGCCGTCTCCTCGTCGCGCTCCAGGCCGACGAACCCGACCTTGCTGCCCGGGACGAAATCGCTCATGGCGTCGAGCATGGCGAGACCCGCCCGCAGCACCGGCACGAAGATCACGCTGCGGTCGATCACCTTGCCCGCCGTCTGCTCGAGTGGTGTCTGAATCCGGACATCCCGGGTGGGCAGATCTTCCAGCACGTGGAAGGCGAGGATGAGTGTGAGGAGGCGGGCGTGCCGGCGAAAGGCGTCGGTTCCGGTGCCGACATCCCGCAGCGCCACCAACGACGTCTCGACCAGCGGGTGGTCCACCACCATTACGTCGGCGCGCGATACCGCCATGGCGACTCCTTCGTACCAGCTTACACGTCGACAGCGAGTGGCTCGACGCTACCGTCCGTCCGGGTGGGCTCCGGGGCAATGGGACGAAGCGGCTCGAAGTCAGTCCCTGACCCGGCGCGACCAGCGCTGCCGGCGCACGCGGATGAGCCCGCGGATATCTTCGAGTGCCGTCCTGGTCACATTGACTCGGGAGTCGAGGTCCTCGATCCATCGCACCGGAACCTCGAAGACGCGCAGGCCGCGCTCCTCAGCCAGGAGCAGCAGCTCGGTGTCGAAGAACCACGACTGATTCTCCACGTCGGGTAGCAGCTCGCGTGCCGACTGCCGGCTCAGTGCCTTGAAGCCGCACTGAGCATCGGAGAAGCGATTGCGGAACAGCAGTTTGATCGTGAGGTTGTACATACGTGAGATGAGCTCGCGCTTGCGCCGCCGTTGTACCACCGCCGACTTAAGGAGCCGCGAGCCAATGGCGAGATCGCTGTGCCCGGTGATGACGGGTGCAAGCAGCGGAAGAAAGGACTGGAGGTTGGTCGAGAGATCGACATCCATATAGGCCACGACATCGGCTAGGCTGGTGAGCCAGGCCTGCCGCAAGGCGCGGCCGCGCCCCTTCTCCTCGAGATGGAGCAGTCGCACGCCGGGCTGCGCCGCCAATGCAGTCGCGACCTCGCGCGTCCGGTCGGTGGAGGCGTTATCCGCGATGACGATCGTCCAGCGGTACGGCAGATGCTGCTCGAGATAGGATCGAAGCTCGCCGATGCTGCGCTCCAGCACCCTCTCTTCGTTGTGCACGGGGATGACGATGTCGACGGCAATGCGCTGGTACGGTGCGACCTCGCTCAACCGCTCTTCCTTACCACACTCGCGACAGACTAGCAGAGGGTGCAGCCGGTTCCCCGCGGTGGATGGATCGTCGTGACACGAAAAAGAAGGGGCCGCGGCGAGCGCGGCCCCGATTGGGTGTGTGGGTGGGAAAGTCGCCGGTTAGCGCTGAGGCAGCACCGGTGGGGGAGGCCAGGTCGATCCTGCCCAGGTGTGACCGTGGTTGGCAGGGCCGGCTGCATGCCAGCCTGCGGAGCCGATCCAGGTCCCGACCGCGAGGGCAGTGATCGCGAGGGCGAGGCGAAGAGCGCGCGTCATCCCACACTCCTTCCGGCCGCCGAGTCGCCCGACGAGGCGGCCGGTCCAAAATTCCACGCATTGTGCGCAGCAGGAGTGCGGCGTAACAATCGATCCCGGGACCTGCGGCAGGGCGCGTCGGGGGGCCGAAGGTCAGCAAAAGGGCGCTGCGACGAAAACTCGTCGCAGCGGCCACCTAAATCGAGGTCAGACGGAGCCTATCCGGTCTTGCGCGCTTTGGCCTGAGCTGCCTGGAGCGCCAGCTCGAGCGCCTCCTCAACGTCGCCGCGCTGCCGCAGCACGAGACTGTATTGGAGCGCGATATCGGCGTACTCGGCGCGCTGCCCTGACTCCTCGAGCGTGTCCAGGGCCTTACGGTACAGGGTGTCTGCGAGCTCGTGTTTCCCATCCCGCTCGGCGAGAGTGGCCTGCACCGACCACACACCGACTTTGCCGCGGAAAGCATCGTTGGGGGCAAGCTCGTCGGCCAGGAGCGCTTCCACGGCGGCGCGCTCGAACTCCCCCATCGCGAGATGAATCTGGGCCAGCGTGCTATTGGCCGCGGCCTCGACGTCGGCGGCGCCAATAACGTGGGCGCGCTGCGCCGATTCGGCCGCCTGGGCGAGCGCTTGATCCAGCTGGCCCAGCTCGCGGTAGGCATTGGCCATGTTGTTCAGCTCGCGCGCCGCCTGGTACGCGTTCTGCTGTGCCTCGAATGCTCCGAGACTGAGCTTCGAGTAGCGTAGCGCGCTGGCGATATCGCCGCGCCGCTCGTGAGCGGCGCTCAATCCGGAGTAGATTGCACCCAGCGTGCTCAAATCGCCCAGCACTCCGAAGTGCTCGCGGGCCTGATCGTAGTAGTCCATCGCCGCGCCGGGGTCGTCACGCAGGGACAACACGTGCCCGATGGTAACCGTGATCTTACCGACCAGCGCGGGATCGAGTGGCTCGGACGCCAGCTCGTCGAGCGCTCGCCGGAGGTGGACGAGTGCCTCATCGAATGCGCCGCTGCTGTAAAGCGCGGCGCCGAGCGAGTAGCGAAGCTCGGCGATACTGTGGAAATCGGCGCTCCCAGACTCCAGCTCGAGGGCCTCGCGCAGTGCTTGCACCGCCTCGCGCGGCTTGCCCAGCTTGAGGAGAGCCCGACCGCGCAGCGCCAGGAGGCGCCCACGCTGTCGATCGGAAACGTCCAGTCCGTCGAGTATCCGCAGGCACTCCGACGCTTCCTGCCTGGCGAGCGCCACCGCCGCCTGGTCGATCGCCAGCTCGACGACGCCGGCCGCTCCGGGCGTGTCCTCAAGAAAATAGCCAATCGGCAGCTCGAGGCGCTCGGCCACGATGGCCAGGGCGCGCAGCGAAATTCGACTCCGGCCGAGCTCAACCAGACTCAAAAATGAGCGCGACAGATCGTCGCCGCCCACTGCCGCCAGACTCATGCCGCGTTCGAGCCTGGCCCTTCGGATCCGCTGGCCGACTTCGGCTCCAAGCAGATCCCGCTTCTCCTTTACTTGCCTAGCGGGCCGTCCCATCTCCTACCTCCAGGATGCTCAGCGCATACTTGACCTCGTTTATCGAGTATAGGCGGCTCAATCCCGGGCGCCAAGTAATACAGGAAACGTGAAGATCGTGCTTCCGCACCTTCGGAGCACTCCTGGCACGGTAATTGCCTTGACGAGAACGCGGGCAGGAATAAGGTACTCGGCTCCCGGACGGGGAGCCACGACCTGCCAGGAGGTGAGCGATGACGCAGCAGGATTTGCAGACCTCGGACATTTCCGCGGGCGAGGCCGAGAGCGACGCGGCACCGACCGCCGATCCGTCCGTGGTCCGCGAGACACGCACCGTCGAGCGGCCGAGTGACGAAACCTCGGATGGCACGGTGCTGCGCAGCACGCAGGGGCTGCGCGCCGAGCGGCGTGCAGAGATCGTTTCCCGCTATGGCGGAATGTACTGGGGATCCGACTTCATCGGATTCGTGGTTGCCATATTCTTCACCGGCGTCTTTCTCGGAATCGTGGGCGCCGTCGTCGGCGCGGTGGGATTCCAGCTCCACGCTCACGTCCCCAAGATCGGCGCGCATGTGAGCGGAGTATCGGTGCAGCTGGGAATCGGCGCGCTGATCGGGTCGCTGATCGCGGTGTTCCTTGCCTACTTCATCGGCGGGTACACGGCAGGGCGCATGGCGCGCTTCGACGGCTCGCGCAACGGCGTGGGAGTTGTGATCTGGACGGTGATCGTGGCCGTGGTGTTGGGTATCGCGGGAGCAATCGCCGGCAACCGCTTCAATGTGGCAAGCCAGCTCCATCTGAACATTGACCGGACGACTCTCACGACTGCCGGTGTGATCTCACTGGCTGTAACTCTGGTCGTCATGCTGCTCGGCGCGGCGCTCGGCGGTTCGTTCGGCGCCAGGTTCCATCGTGTCATCGACGCCGACGCGGCGCAGCTGTGATACGATCCGACTTCGACGGCGCGGCGCTGATCGACAGCGCGGGGGAGCGGATCGGGACAGTCGAGCGCACCTTCGTCGACGATAACGGCAATCCGCGATTCCTGAAGGTGCGCATGGGACATCTCCCGCCTCGTCACCGTCTGGTGCCGGCCGAGCAGGCGGAAACCGAGGACGATGGGGTTCGCGTCCCGTACCTGCGTGACGTGATCGAAGAATCGCCCCCGGCTGCCATGGACGACAATCTTAGCGGCGACGAGCTCACTCGGATCCAGGAGTACTACGCGAGCGACGTCTGAGGGTGGGCGGCGGTCTTCCCGGCCCGGTAAACTTGTAAGTCAGCCGGCGCGGACCAGCGCGCTTGCGCGGTACATTGGGCTCGATTGGATGGAACGACCGCAATGCGCCCGTTTGAGGACACACGACTCCAGCCGTCGCTGTCCGTCGAGTTGCTTGGCGAGGCGTCGCGTGAGTGGCAGCAGGCTCGGGCGGAGCGGGCGCCGTACGAGCAGCTATTGCGCGCGGCCGGGAGATACTTCGACCAGCAGCAGGCGCGGCAGATCACGCTGATCGAGGGGCCGTCTTCGTTTCACCTCCGGCATGCGACAGAGGGAGCCGAACCGTCATGGTCCGCCGTGGAGAAGCGGTTCGACGAGCTGGTGCCCCCGTTCGTCGGGAGCCCTCATGCCCCGCGGCGCCGCCTTTTGAGTCTGCGGTTCGGCAGGGCGAAGGTAGCGCCGCCGGACGAACGCGAGCCGGGAAGGGTCGGTGACTATGAGGACACATTGCGGGCGCTCGGGCACGAGCTGGATGACGGCAAGTGTTACAACTTGCTGATGGACGAAGTCGACGACGGGTTTCTCGTGACATACCAGTACTTGAACCCTGCAGAAGGTTTCGCGATGCGAAAGGCCATGTATTTCCTGGATCCGGCGGCGATTGATCGAATGCGCCAGACCGCACGCGAGCGGCGCGGCACGGGCGGTCGCGAACCCGTCGACCCAAATGTGATTCGTTGACACCGGGCACCGCTGTCCAGCGGTCCCTTACCCACTACGCGGAGATATCGACACCCGCCTGGCACGAATGCTGCATTCGGTGCGTGCGATCGGAGCGTGCCGAGGCAACGCCCTGGCGGTGTGGACGCAGCAGCGTCGCAGCCGGGCGGCGTACCAGAAGGAGATGTCGGTGTCGGATCAAAGCGAGACGGAAGCTCGCCCGCCCAAGTCGTACGCGTACTACGCATTCCTCATCCTGGTGTACCAGGCGCTGTACGGGGCGTTCGTCGTGGCGTACCGGCGGAAGGGTGACAGCCTGGAGCGGCTGAGCGCGCTCGACATGACGATGCTGGGGCTGGCGACGCTTCGTATCGCCAAGACCATCTCCGAGGACGAGATCACCACAGTCCTGCGGCGACCGCTTATCGAGGTTGGACCGAATGGAAAGCGCCCACGCGGCCACGGGCTGCGCTGGGCGCTCGGCAAGCTGGTCCTCTGTCCGACCTGCACCGGAACCTGGGTCGCGGCGTTTCTGACGTATGCGCTGCACCTCTTTCCCCGGACCACCCGGCCACTTCTCGCGATCATGTCGGCCTCGGGCGCGGAGCAGCTCTCCGATGCCATGCTGTCGCTGATTTATACCGATCGTGACCTTCTGAGGAAGCAAGAGGAGCGACACCCCTGAAGGGTGGATGCGCCTCCCGGATTGCCGGCGCAGCCGGTGAACGTCATCACGGACCGAGACGTGGACGCGAATAGCTGACGGCCGATCCGCGCTTCCGAGCTCAAGACGAGAGGCCGGCGCGCGCGAGCGCCGCCGCGTGTGCGATTGTCCTTACCGCCCTATCGCCGAGAGCGCAGTCGGGTACATTGTCGGTGCCGAATCGGCCACCAGGTTAGTGCTTTTTCAGCAGGATCGCCGTTGACATTGACGGCGGTACGTTCTATCGTTAGAGCGCGATTGTGTGTCCGGCGCCGGCTGGGCGCGATCAGTAGCGGAAAGTGAGAGGAGTATCCATTGATCACATTGCGGCGTCTTTCCTCGCGCGCCGGCACGGCCGCGGCGGTGGGGGTGCTGGCGGTGGCCGGCACGGCCGGAACCCACGCGACGGCGGCGGCCGGAGGGCACCCAGCTTCGGTGGCCGGAGCTTCGTACGTCCGGCAGCATCTGGTGACGGATGGTGCGCTGCCGAGTAAAGGCGGCAGCACCCACTACATGTACGTCGACGAGGGCTACCCCGGCGGCGGGAGCGGCACGGACAATATCGACGTCTACACCATCTCGGGAACGAAGGTCACGAATACGCAGACGTTCGCTACCGGCGCCGACCAGACCAACGCCTATTTCGGCTCGAACACGCTGGCGCTACGCGCCGGCGGCGGCGGCAACACCGAGTGCCTGATCCTGGCCGACATCGGCCACACCATGATCCGCAGCTACAGCGTCTCGACCGGCGGTCAGATCACCGGCCAGGTGAGCGCGGTGGCCGATCCCAACGGCTACATCCCCGAGGACGTCGTCGTGTCGTCGAATGGATCGTGGGCTTTCCTGGTCGACTCCAGTAACTACATCTCGACCTGGGATATCAGCTCGTCGTGCGCGCTGACGTACGCCAGCTCGTCGACCGGCGCCACCGACGGCCCCAACTACGTGAACGCGGCGTTGTACAGCACGACGGACCTGGTTGCCACCGATCAGGCCAACCAGAACTTCGACACCTACTCGATCAATCCTTCAACCGGTGCCCTCACGTTCGTGGCGTCGGCCAGATCCACGCTGATCGAGCCGGACGGCATCACGATCAGCGGCAAGGACCTCTTCTCCGGCAACCTCTTCGGTCCCACCTCGCTGCAGGGCGGCACCTACTCTCCGAGCGGTACCATTTCCAACTTCACCGGCTCGCCGGCGCAGGATGCGAAGGGCCCCTACGGCGTGCCGGTTGCGTTCGACAGTAAGCACAGCTTCGCGATCGAGGGCGACGAGGCCGCCAGCAGCCTGCTGTCCAACTTCCACCTGGTGAAAACGACGATATCGTTCAAGGGCGAGACTAAGCTGCAGGGAAAGAGCGAGTTCACCAACGCGCTCACCGTGCTCGGTACGCAGCTTTTCGTCGACGGCGTCGTCAACGGCGACATCGAGGCATGCAAGCTAGGCAAGAGCGGAGCTACCGGCTGCAAGACGGTAGCGGTGCTCCCGAACGCCGCGGGCTACTCCGGCGGGCTGGTAATTCTGTAAGAGATGCGACCCGGTGGACCTCGTCAGCGTGTCCGCCGGCTCGAGCAAAGGAGAATGCGTTGAAACGATTGGCGACCATCCTGGCCCTCCTGGCGGTGCCCGCGCTGGCTGGCGCCGGCATGACCACTCGTGCCTCGGCGGCCGGGCAGGCGAAGTATTTCCGGCAGGTGTGCGGCCAGGTCGTACCCCATCACATGCGCTGCATGTCGGTCGTGCAGACCGACGGTCACGGCACGGTCCTGCGATTTACCAATCCGTCGGGCTACGGTCCGGCCGATCTGCAGTCCGCCTACAACCTTCCGTCCTCGACCAACGGGAAGGGACAGACGGTGGCGCTGGTCGACGCCTACGGGTACCCGACGATCCAGGCTGATCTGAGTGCATACCGCGCCCAGTACGGTCTCTCTACCTGCACCACGCAGAACGGCTGCTTCTCGGTGGTGGGCCAGACCGGTGGGCCGCCGCCGAGTGGAAGCAACGGCGGCTGGGACCTTGAGCAGGCGCTCGACGTCGATATGGTGAGCGCGGTCTGCCCCAACTGTCACATCATCATGGTCGAGTCAAATACCAACAACGGAAACGACCTGTACGCGGCTGAGAACGAGGCCGTGAAACTCGGCGCCAACGCGGTCAGCAATAGCTGGGGCGGCGGCGAGTATCCCGGCCAGACAGTAGACGATCAGTACTTCAACCATCCGGGCGTGGCGATCACCGCCAGCTCCGGCGACAGCGGCTACCGCGCCGGTGCGCAGTACCCAGCCGGGTCGCAGTACGTGACCGCGGTGGGCGGCACCACACTGCGAAAGGGCGGTGGAAGCCGGGGCTGGACGGAGACGGCCTGGGGCGGCGCCGGAAGCGGCTGCAGCGCCTACGATCCACAGCCGTCCTGGCAGGGACTCGCCGATCCGGTTTGCCCGCGGGGCGGAATCGCGGGGGGCACCGGCCGAATCATCGCCGACGTGTCGGCGGTGGCCGACCCGAGCACCGGCGTGGCCTTCTACTACAACGGCAGCTGGGGTGTCGTCGGTGGTACCAGTGTGGCCTCGCCGATTATCGCTAGCGTGTACGCGCTGGCCGGCAATGAGGGGTCGATCACGTACGGTTCGTATCCCTACAGTCACACCAGCGCTCTCTACGACATCACCAGCGGCAGCAATGGATCGGGGTGCAACCCCTCGTTCCTGTGCAACGCTGGTACCGGCTACGACGGACCGACCGGGCTCGGGACACCGAACGGCATCGGCGCGTTCTAGCACGCGGCGCGAGGAACGATTGAGGAGGGGCCGGTTTCCCGGCCCCTCCCTCACATTTCTGCTTGACAGTGTGGATACGACGCGCCATAGTTACAAAGGGCGCAAAGCGAGCGCGCTCGAGTTGGCCCTGAGCCGGCATGGCGGGGCACGGTAGAAAGAGAGAGGAGAAGGATTTGGAGAAGCTTGCGCGTTACTTGTCGCGCACCGCGGGAGTGGCTGCCGCTCTGACACTGGCCGGCGCCACGGTAGCGGGCGCCAGGGCTGGAGCCGCGCCACATCCCGGCACCGTTGGAGGCACCGCTTACCATCCAGTCAATCTCACAGCAAGCGGAAGCCTGGCCGGGAAGTCGGGTGGTACGCACTATCTCTACGTCGACGAGGGCAACTCAGGCGGCACGGCCGACAATATCGAGGCTTTCAAGATCGTCGGGACCAGCGCGAGCTGGCTGCAAACCTTCCCCAGCGGCGCGAACCAGACGATTGCGTTCTTCGGATCGAACACGCTGGCCCTCCGGCCCTCCAAGAAGGGGAAATCGGAATGCCTGGTGCTCACCGACGCCGGAAATGGCATGATCCGCAGCTATAGCGTTGCGACGAGCGGTTCGAGCCAGGGCCAGATCACCGGCCAGGTGAGCGCGGTGGCCGATCCCAACGGGTACACGCCGGAGCAGGTGACGGTCTCCTCGAACGGCACGTGGGCCTTTCTGGTCGATGCCAGCGCGTACGTCTCCACCTGGACGATTGCCGGCAACTGCGGACTTACGCTGGCCAGCTCCTCAAAGGGGGCAACCGACTTCCCGAACTACCAGCAGGCGGAAGAGGTGGGCAGCACCCAGCTCGTCGCCAACGACGACGGCAACAACAAGATCGACACCTACAGCGTCAACCCCTCGACCGGGGCGCTCACCTACACCCAGTCGACCTCCTCGCCCGCCATCCAGCCAGACGGCCTCTTTGTCAGCGGGACGAAGGTGTTCACCGGCGCCCTGACCAATCCGACGATCGCCCAGGCGGGCACGTTACAGGGCGGCACGGTGCAGTTTGTCCAGGGGAG
>DATGJB010000053.1:0-4640 GCA_035295425.1 Chloroflexota bacterium
CACCGTAGCTTGGCGCCGGCGTTCCGGTTGTGTTCGTGCAGCTGAAGATCGTGTTCTTCAGCTGATCGAGGGCGCGGGATTCGACCAATACGCCGTCCTCCGGCGCGCGCCCAATCTACGCTCCGCAACGCCGGGGAGTGAAGTCATCACCTTTTCCGCGCGGCGTACCGGAGAAGCCGCCGGCGATTAGCTGCGAGCAATAAGAGATGGGTATAGGAATACTGGAGGCAGACCGGTCCGTCCGAGGGCAGCCGGAGCCGCCCGCGTCGGCGATCCTCGACGCTCGTCCCCACGATCAGTTCCAGGCCGGACATATCCCCGGTGCGACCTGGCTGGGCTGGGAAGGCTGGTGTGAATCCGCTCCCGACAGCGCCGGCCCGGTCCTGGCACAGGGCGGGTACTGGGGAGTCATGACGACGGCCAGTGCGCCGCTACTTGGCCGGCGCCTGGCCGCCCAGGGACTCTGCGGTGACCGTCCCATTGTGGTGTACGCCGACGGCCCGCGCAGTCGGGGACGGGAAGGGCGGGTTGCCTGGATGCTGCTCTACCTCGGCGCACCCACCGTCTATCTGCTCGATGGCGGTTGGAGCGGCTGGCTCGCGCACGGTGGTAAGGCGCCGATCGGGACACCAAGCCCGGCCACGGACCACTTCACGGCGCGTTTTCAGCCGGAGCGCCGTCAGACGTTACGCGCACTGCGGGCTTGCTATCGAGCAGCGACACTACCGGTTCTCGTCGACACCCGCTCGCAGTCGGAGTTCGATGGAGAGATCCAGGAGTATCTGCCGCGGCGTGGCCACCTCCCGGGCGCATTGCTTCTTCCCTTCACCAGCCTCTTCGCGCCTGATGGACGCTACATCCCGCGGGAGCAGTATCTGAGCAGGCTTCCTGAGGGAGCCCGGCAAGCGACGAGTCTCGTCTCCTACTGCGAGGTCGCGGTGCGGGCGAGCCTCTTCGCGCTGCTGCACGAGACCTACACCGGCCAGATCGTCGCAGTCTACGATGGGTCCGTCATGCAATGGTTCCTCGAGCACGACCTGCCAATGGAGAATGCCCGCTCCTAGCCATGAGCAGCCTCCCGTCCGGCACCGTTACCTTTCTCTTTACCGATATCGAGGGCAGCACCCAGCGCTGGGAGCAGAAGCCCGAACTCATGCGAGAGGCAGTGGCGCGACACGATGCTGTGCTGCGCGAGGCGGTCGAGCGCCATCGTGGCGCCGTCTTCAAGACGGTCGGCGACGCGGTACACGCCGCCTTCGCGACCGCTCCCGACGCCCTTCTGGCGGCGCTGGACGGCCAGCGGGCGCTGGCCGCGGCGCCGTGGGCAGCCGACTGCGATCTAAGAGTGCGTATGGCGCTGCACACAGGCAACAGCCAGGAGCGGGATCAGGATTACTTCGGTCAGGCCGTGAACCGGGTGGCGCGCCTGCTTGGAGCCGGCCATGGCGGCCAGATACTGCTCTCGGCGACCACGCAAGCCCTGCTCGGCGAGCAGCTGGCCGGGACTACGCTTCGGGATCTCGGCGAGCATCGACTCCGGGATCTCAGTCAGCCGGAGCACATCTATCAGGTGGTCGCCCCCGATCTACCAGGAGAATTTCCGCCGCTGCGCGTGCTGGATATGCGGCTGACAGTCCTGTCGGCAGCGCCCACACGCTTCGTGGGACGCGAGCGGGAAATCGAGGCGATCAGCGCCTTGCTGCTGCGGCCGGATGTCCGGCTGCTGGTGCTCACCGGAGCTGGGGGAACCGGGAAGACCCGGCTCGCGCTGCGGGTGGGAGAGGCGCTGCAGGAGGAGTTTGCGCACGGCGTGGTTTTTGTCTCTCTGGCCGCTCTGACCGACCCGGCTCTGGTGGCGGCGACGATGGCCCGGGTGCTGGAGGTCGAGACACGCGGCAGCGACCCGGTGGAAACCGCGCTGGCCGCCTATCTTGAGGACAAGCATCTACTGCTCATCCTGGACAATTTCGAACAGGTGCGCGCGGCGGCGCCGGTAGTCGCCGGCCTGTTGGCCACCTGTCCTCGACTGACGATTCTGGTGACCAGCCGCGCGGTCCTTCACCTGTACGAGGAGCACGACTTTCCCGTGCCGCCCCTGGCGGTCCCGACCCCAGGAAGGGACCGCGATGCCGCGAGCATCCTCGAGTACGATGCCGTTGCGCTCTTCTTGCAGCGCGTCCGGGCGGTCAAGCCGAACTTCGCGGTGCGCGACGAGCAGGCGCAGGCCATTGCCGAGCTCTGCCGCCAGCTCGATGGATTGCCGCTGGCCATCGAGCTGGCGGCCGCACGCATCCGCATCCTCTCGCCCCAGGCTATGTTGGCGCGGCTCGCGCGCCGGCTCGAGGTGCTCACCGGGGGAGCCAGCAATCTACCCACCCGCCAACAGACGCTGCGGGGGACGATTGATTGGAGCTATGGGCTCCTCGACCCCGAGGAGCAGGTCCTCTTCTCCCGCCTAGGGATATTCATGGGAGGGTGCAGCCTCGAGGCTGTCGAGGCCATCTGCAACCTCGGCGGCGACTTGACTCTCGATAGCCTGGACGCGATGACCACGCTGGTAGAACAGAGCCTGGTACAGCAAGAGGAAGGGCCGAATGGCGAAGCCCGATTCCTGCTGCTGGAGACCATACAGGAGTATGCGCTGGAGCGGCTCGCGGGGCGGCAGGAGATCGAGGAGACCAGACGCCGTCACGCCGCCTACTATCTGACGCTCGCCGAAGCGGAAGAGAAGGCGCTGCAGGGACCAACCCACGTTGAAGGCATGAATCGGCTCGAGGCCGAGCACGATAACCTGCGGGCGGCGCTGGGGTTCTCCATCGAGTCGGGAGATGCCGAAACCGCACTTCGACTAGCGGGGTCGCTCGCCTGGCTCTTCTGGTATCTGGGTGGTTACTGGCAGGAAGGACAGAGCTGGCTGGAGCGGGCACTCGCCTTGCCTGCAGCGACTGGTGTGCTGAGAGCCCGTGCCAAGGCACTACTAGGAGCGGGCTCACTCGCCTATTTATCGAGTGATCTAGCACTGGCCCGATCTGCACTCGCCGCGAGCCTATCCGTGGCCGAGGAGGCGGACGATCGCTGGACCATGGGCCGGGTGTTCCACGAGCAGGCATGGCTCAGCGCTGCCGAAGGCGACATCCAGACGGCCCGGTCGCTCGAGGAGCGTAGCCTGGCTCTGGCCCGAGCAGATGAGGACCGATGGGCGATCGCTGACCGGCTACACTCACTTGGGGCGCTTCTCCTCTACAGCCAGGCGTACGAGCCTGCACGAGAAATGCTAGAGGACAGCGCCAGCCGGGCTCGCGCGCTTGGCAACTGGCTTGTCGCCTACCCACTGAACGCCCTGGGCGATCTGGCCCGGGCACAGGGCGACTATCGCCGCGCGGCCAGATGTTACGAGGAGAGCTTACGCTTCTGGAATGAGCTGGGGCTTCCGGGGACGCGCGCCATCGCGCTGCACAATCTTGGCCACGTGCTTCACGCGCAGGGCGAGGATAGGCGCGCGGCCGAGCTGTTTGCCGAGGCACTCTCGGCCTTTCGGCGGCTAGGTGATCGCCGTGGGGTCGCCGAGTGCCTGGTCGGATTGGCCGGTGCCTATGCGTCGATGGGCCCCGAATGGGCAGTGGTGCTGTTCGGCGCCGCGGCCCGCCTGCTGGACGACAACCGCATTCAGCTCTGGCCGTCAAACCGGGCCGACTACGAGCGCGATCTTGCGGTCGCTCGTGCCGGTCTAGCCAGGGACGCATTCCAGGCCGCCTGGGAGCAGGGTTACGCGATGACGCCGGAGGAGGCCGTTGCCGGTCCACCGTAGCTTGGCGCCGGCGTTCCGGTTGTGTTCGTGCAGCTGAAGATCGTGTTCTTCAGCTGATCGAGGGCGCGGGATTCGACCACTACGCCGTCCTCCGGCGCGCGCCCAATCTACGCACCGCAACGCCGGGGAGTGAAGTCGTCACCTTTTCTGCGCGGCGTACCGGCGACGTGTCGAACGGCTGACGGCGAAGCAGCTGGTATATAGGTAGGAATACTGGAGGGCGGGCGATTTGCACGGCAGGCGAAGCGGCGGCCGGCAGCAACGCGAGAAAATCGAGGACCGCCGGAGCAGCGTCCGGCGGTCCTCGATCGCGTGAACGATGAGACGGTTACGGCACGAAGTCGTATCCCTGGGCCACGTCGATCAGATTGGCCGGCGTCCCGCCGATGCCGTTGACCGGGGGCGGATCCTCAGCTGGTCCGGCGAGCGACATGGTCGAGGCTGTGACGCTGTACAGCGTGGAGTTGAGCGGGTTCGTCTCGGAAACGTCGCTCGTTGGTACCGTAATGGTGATCGTGCCAGGGGCCGTGGCAGTGTACTTGCACTGCTTTCCGGTCAGCTGGGTCACTCCTGGATACGTGAAGGTGACACCGCCGCCTTCCGCCTGTTCGGCGTTCTCGCCCGCCCAGCAGGTGGGTGCGCCGCCGTTGTACGACTCGAAGTAGACGAAGAAGTTCTTGCCTCCGGTGGGATCGGTTTGTGAGGGTACCAGCCACTGCGTCATCCACACCAGGTCCGGTCCACCAGCGTACGGCGCCGGCATGAGACTGGTGAGATCCGCCACCTTCATCTTGATGCGATAGTCGTTCGCGTCCGGCATGGACACCGAAGA
>DATGJB010000054.1:0-13278 GCA_035295425.1 Chloroflexota bacterium
GGCAAAGCCTTGGCAGTTGCCGTCGCGATTCAGGGCATCACGGTGGAAGAGCTCATGGGCGAGCTCACCGGGATCGTTTGGCTCCCGACGTACAACTGGCGCTACGTCTGTTTCCGGCCGCCTGCAGGCAGCAGCGGTATGCCGCAGGTCTGACCGGCACGAATTCGTGAGAAGTTGGCCGGTAGGAGTTATCGACACTCAACATCCAGCCGCGCTGTGCACCCGCGACCTCAAGGTGTACGCCTGGTGCGATGCGCGTCGCGCTTCGACATGAGAGATTTCTCACACTGCTGTCATTGAGCCGTCACACATGGTGGCTACTGTGATAAGTGAGCACAGTAATCACAGAAAGGAGCTCAAATGATACGCAAGAGAGTAATCTTACCGCTCTTGCTGGTTGCCGGTATGGGAACAGCAGCAGTGGGAGGCGTGACGATCGCCTCCGCCAGCTCCAGCAGTCACACGCAGCCGGCGCCAAGCGCAACCACGACCCCACGAACCCAGGTCACGCCGACCACCCCCGGCACCGACAAGTGTCCCCACGCCAATTCCGGCTCACCCTCGAGCAGTTCAACGACCAGCCTGCCGGGCGTCTAGCCCGCACCGACGAGGCATTCATCGGACCACACAGCGCCGGCGCATTCTCTCTCCCCCCTCTGTACAAGGAGCCCGCGACCACCCCGGTCGCGGGCTCCTCTTCTCCACCTGAGGACCAGAAGCACGGGGGCAACCCACTCATCTACTGCTGTGGGAGTATCGGCGCCAATGTCCCTGCGCAGCTCGCTCCGTGACGCGCCGCATCCCCTGATCCAGCCAGACGTGCGCCAGGCGCCGGAAGGTCTCTGTCACCTCGTCCAGCACCTGTGGCACCGCCGCTCGATCCTGGATGTTCGCAGCATAGATCTTCGCCCGCAGCACCAATCCCAGGGTGTCGACCAACAGATGCCGCTTGCGGCCACGAGGCGTTTGCGCCACCGTAGCCCCGGATGCCACCCACGCTCGTGGTCTTGACCGAGTGGCTGTCCGGGATGCATCAACTGAGTTGCGGATGCCGCCCCTGGAGACCCAGTTCTCGCTCCTGCAGCGTCGTGTTGAGTCGCTCCCAGGTCCCGTCGAGACGCCAGACCCGGAACTGGCGGTGGACAGTCTTCCATGGCCAAATAGAAGAGGGCGTCGAGGGTCTGGCGCCGGGTCCACTTGCAGGGCCGCCCTGCCAGCTTGGCAGGCGGGATCAGCGGTTCGAGGATGGTCCACGCGGCGTCGGACAGGTCGGTAGGATAGATGCGGGGAGGCGAGGGCATACGAGGCTCCCGGAAGGTGGTACTCCCAGAATCTCGCCTCGTCTTCTCCTCTTGAGGCCGTTTCCCACCTCTGGAGGTGACAGGATCGACCGGACTATCCCTGAATGACTCGGAGCGGACGAGGGCACCTGTGGTACGACTCGCTCGGCACTACGTTGATCCACGCCTCGTAGCGTTGTACGATATCGAGAACGCTTCGCGCGACGATACTGACTTCTACCTGGCTCTCGCAGACGAGCTACACGCCCACCGCATTGTCGACGTGGGCTGTGGAACCGGGGTCCTGACGCGCGAGCTGGCAGCCGGCGGTCGGCAGGTAGTCGGCGTTGACCCAGCGCCGGCGATGCTGGCCGTCGCTCGCCAGCAGCCTGGTGCCGACCGGGTGCGATGGGTCGAAGGTGATGTGCACGCCCTGCGTCTCTGCGACGTCGACCTGGTGATCATGACGGGTAACGTCGCTCAGGTGTTTCTGGAGGACGCAGAGTGGCTGTCCACTCTGCGGGCCTTTCACACCGCTCTCCGCCCAGGTGGTCATCTCGCTTTCGAGAGCCGCAATCCGGATGATCGTCCCTGGGAGCGGTGGACCCGCGAGGCCACACATGAGCGGTTCGACTCCCCCAATGGGCCAATGGAAACGTGGCTTGAGGTCGTTGGTGTGAGTAATGGCCGGGTCCACCTGGAAGGTCACAACGTCTTCCTCTCCACTGGCGAGGGTCTTGTCGCCCGCGACGAACTGCGCTTTCGTAGCTTCGAAGAGCTCGCCGGCTCTCTCCTTGAGGCCGGGTTCACCATCGAGAACGTGTACGGAGACTGGCAGAAGGGGCCGTTGCTCGACAGCAGCCGAGCCATGATCTTCATCGCTCGCCGTGACTAAGAGGAGGGCCAAGCAAGTGAGATCCCAAACATCTCTCCTCATCACCCGTTCCGGCAGCTTCTAGCAAGGTCCGCAACAGCTCGCGTACCTCGGCCTCGTCGCGATAACCCCTGCCGACTTGACTCTCTGCTTTTGCGCGCACACCTCGGTGACCACTGTTCGGTCCAGGAATCAAAGTCCTCCCTCAGCGACCCCACCCATCTTCGCGAGATGCGCGAAGGCCGACGCCAGGGGACCATCGTCCAGACGCTCGCGAATGATCTCAGCACATTCCTCAGGGCTCAGCCGCGCCGTGTCGACCTCGAGATCATAGATGCCGGGCTCATGGACCGCCTCCTGCCAGCGGCGCACCGGCAGCGGAATCGTGTGGTCACTCTTGCTGTGCACACCCCACGTCCTCCGTCGACGGTCCATGATGACCTCAAGGGGGCACCGTACACCCACGAAGAGCACGGGGAGGCCGGTCAGGCGGCGGGCACTGTCATACAGAATCCCTTGAGGCACCGAATAGGCGTCGTGATGCCCGACGTCCACCACAACATTGAGTCCCTGGCGGCTGTGAGCGGCGATCGCGTCGTACATCGCGCCATACAACGCCACAACAAGTGGCTCGAGATCCGGACGTTCTCCCCCCGGACGGAGTCCCATCCCTGGTTGGTAGCGAGCTGGAGTCATGCGCATGAACCCGTCGACCCCGAGGTTCATCCAGACGCCATCGAAGCACTGCTGAATGGCCGCAGCAATGCTGGACTTACCGGAGCGTGGTGCTCCATTCAAAATGATGATTTGGCCGAGTCGGGAAGCGTGCACAAGACTCCCTGTTCCGGTTTTACGAGCGGAAGATCCACGAGCCTGTGCTCGTGAGGGACCAGTTGTCCCGGACCGCTGTCCCCTCGGATCCAATTTATCGGCCGTCTGATTCCGCGCTCCAGTCTGTACTCAGACCTTTCTGGACACGCCACTGGTACACGGCCGCAGGGACTATGATCGTTGGGAGGAGCAAAGTCGTCGAGACAAACGTCTACTCGCGAACCTGGTTCCACACGTTCCTCGACCACATTCCCGCCGAGGTCTCGGACACCGGTTCCCGGCCAGACGCGGCCCTTGGTCTCGACGAGCCAGCATCTCGACGGGGATCCCGAGCACGGTCTCAGCGATCACTAGAAAATCGGCCAGCTCGAGATATCTGCAGCTCACCGAGTTACCGGTCGATGAGCATTGCGAGAATCCTCTGGTTCCGCTCCTTAGAGGACTGGAGGCGCTGCTGGAAGGCCTTATCCTTTCGCCGCTGTTCGATGTGAGCGGCGATCGCGGTACGGACAGCTTCCGCAACTGGTACACCGTCCGCCTGTGCAATCGCCTCGATCGCCTCTGCCTGCTCCTGCGACCGACGGAGCGTCATTGCTTTCTTGCGGCGAAGCCGCCTTACTGTGGCGCGTCGGATTTGCCGCCTGTCGGTCGGATGCTGGGCTTCCATCGCCCGCTCCAACTCCTTAGCTTGCTCGCTCGATCGCCCTCTTTGCAGGAGCTCCCACAACATCGCGCCTTACCTTCATGATATGGTAAGGACATGGAGATCCCCGCAACCGTCACGACCAAAGGGCAGATTACCATCCCTGCTCCGGTGCGGAAAGCCTTGGGGCTCGAGTCCGGCGATCGTGTGGTATTCCGGCTTGTCGATGGACGAGCGCTCATACGGGCCGAGAATGGCGGCGAAAGAGACCCGGGCGTCGAGCTGGAGAAGGTGCCCGATCTCTTCGCCCTGGCCGGCACGGTGCCGGTGCCGTCTGACGTTGACCCCGCCGATTGGGCGGCACAGCGAGAGGCTGCCTGGACCTCGGCCGCCTGCAATCGCATGTGACTGCCCTCCTCGACACGAACGTCCTGGTTCACCACTTCACCGGAGCGCCACCGGATCAGGCCCAGCGTGCTACCGCATTTCTCCGTGCGGCAGAACGTGGTGAGCTCATCCTTGTCGACCTGGTAGCCGCCGAGCTGGTCTTCGTCCTGCAGAGTGTCTACCGACAGCCACGAGCGACCGTGGCCCGGCTGCTCCGTGCAGTGCTCGCGCTCCCGGCCGTCCGCTGTGACCACTCACGGCTCCTCCACCGGACGATCGAGCTCTACGCGGGAGGTCGAGACTTCACCGATGCCTACCTCGTCGCGACAGCCGAGGCGGCGGGCATCTCCGACATCGTCAGTTTTGACCGCGGCCTCAGGAATCTTCCCAGCGTGGGCCGCATCGAGCCGTAGGTTCGCCGGCCGCCGATTCATTCACGACTGCTCTCAATGGGCGCCGCAGTCGTAGAGCTGCTGGCCGGCGAAGCCGCCGGTTGTCGATCCGGATACCGAGCCGTAGGCGGTGACCGGAACCAGCTTGCAGCTGCTCGTCACCCACTGGACGAGATCGTCGTTACTGCCCGGACCGCCGAAGCGGCCCGGGAACCCTCCGCGTCGTGGCGCGTAGCCCCGGAAGCCGCCCGGCACGACGAACCCGCCGAAGCGGTCACCGCCGGACAGCAAGAAGTAGCGCACCGTCCCATTCTTCACGTCGACGGCGAGCTGACTGACCGTCAGGATTCTGTCGCTCATAAAGCCTCCGAGCGCCATCACCGGCCGGCCGGTTGTCAGGATGAAAGGCTCGGCGCTACCGGCATTTGGCGTGGCCAGCAAGAACTTCGTGTGCCCCTGATGCGCTTCGAGGTAGCGGACCAGGCCCGGGTTGGCGGTTGTGCTGTCGCTCCCGAAGCGGCCACCGGGCCCAGAGCCCCGCCCACCGGCAAAGCCGCCACCGCGTGGGAACGTGCTCCCCGGCGGGGCGAATCCTGGCCCGCCGGGTGGCGGGCTCCCTCCGCCAAAGAAGAAGCGGCCACCGCTTCTGAAGTGTGGCCGTCCACCCCCAAAGCCGAAACCGCCCTGGGCCTGGGGCCCGGCGCTGGGGACAAGGCTGCCGGCGGCGTGCGCCACGGTATATTCCGCCCATATGGCGGGGGTGAGCAGCAGCGCCAGCACGCCGGCGCCCAGCGCCGCCGGCGCCATGATGCGCCGCCGGCTCGGGCTGATTCGACGCCATCTCACGCGCGTCACGATCAGGGCGGCCGCGGCGACGACCGTGCCTCCGGCCACCAGTGGCGCCAGCCAGCGGCTCCAATCCGGGTAGTAGCCGAGAATGTGGATCTCGACCAGCGCGCTTGCCAGCAGGACGAACGGCGCCAGCCAGCTCCGCCACCCTCCTCGCCGGTAGTCCCGCCAGAGCTGCACGGCGCCGATGCCGCCCAGCGCCGCCACCGGCGGCGCAATTGTCGCCAGGTAGTAGGCGTGAAAGAAGCCGGCCACGCTGAAGAAGGCGCCGGCCGTGAGCAGCCAGCCGCCCCACAGCACCAGCGACTGGTGGTGCTGGTCCAGCGGCCAGTGGGGCCGTCGCCAGCCGGCAATCACCAGTCCGATGATCGCCAGCATGAGGAGCCAACCGGCCTGGCCACCCAGCTCGGCGTTGATCAGGCGAGTGAAGCCCGCCGACCCCGCCTCCCCGGCAGTGAAACCGAGACTCGTCGGCGAGAGATTGGAAAGCGTTTTGGAGAGCGAGGTGCCGCCATTGAGGAAGGCAAAGGCGTTGCCGGTCAACCGCCCCAGGCCGTTGTAGCCGAGCGCCAGGCTCAGCTCCGAGTTGTTCCCGCTCGAGCCGACATAGGGGCGCTGCGCCGCGGGCGTGAGATCAACCGCCGTCACCCAGGACAGAGACACGACCACGAGCACGATCCCGGCCGCCACCAGGTGCCAGAGCCGTGTCCACCAACGAACCGGCGCCCCGAGCAGGTACACCAGCACCAGAGCCGGCAGCACCAGATAGGCCTCGAGCATCTTGATGTTGAAGCCGACGCCGACCAGAAAGGCGCTGAGCAGGAGCCAGTGCAATCGTCCCGTCTCGGCGGCCCGCAGTGCGGCCCAGCAGGCGAGGAGCATCGCCAGCACCAGCGTGCTCTCGATCAGGTTCCCGCGATTGACAAGCACCGCTACCGGGGTGACGGCCAGCGCCAGCGCGGCCAGCAGTCCGGCGGTACGGCCGAAGGTTCGCGCCACCAGGTGATAGAGCAGCGCGACCGACAGCACGCCGGCCAGTGCCTGCGGCAGCATCAGGCTGATCCCGCCAAAGCCGAAGACCCTGGCGCTGGCGGCCTGGATCCAGAAGGCGACCGGCGGCTTGTCGACCGAGACAAAGCCGCCGGGATCGAGGGAGACAAAGAAGAAATTGTGCCAGCTGGTGAGCATGCTCTTCACGGCAGCGGCATAGTACGTGTTCCCCAGGCCGACGCGATTGAGCTGGAAGAAGTCCAGGATAGCGGCCAGCAGGAGTATGGAAGCCAGGGCCACCCGATGCCAGGATACGGCGATGGCGGCGGTTCCTGACGCGGTCGATTCCCGTGACGAGGCGATGCTGTCGCTGGACATGGCTATTCCTCGATGAGCGCTCCTTCTCCACGATGCATGCGCAGTATGGGAGCAACATGAGAGAACCCTGAGGAGCTTCTCAGGACAAGCAGCAGGTCTGGGTCCATGAAGATCCAGAACCTCGCCGACTGCTCGCATCCGCCCGTAGAAGTGCGGGAGCGTCTCCGCCTCGTTGAAGACCGGGGCCACGATGGAGTAGCGGGAGCTGTGTGGCAGACGTTCCAGCGTCGCACCGCGGTGTGGTTGCCGCTCCTTCGTGGTGCCGGCCGGGGAGATCGGTGCAGCGGTCATGCCACGCGCCTCCGCTCGGTTCCGGCCGAGGCGCCGGCCAGGACGGTGTCACGGAACACGAAGCGGTCACCGGAGATGTAGTTGCCGGCGGCGCCGGCCGCGCTACCGGCAAGGGAGGCCGGTAGCGTGGGCAGAACGGCGCGGGCGAGCGTGAAGACGAGCATGTTGACGAGTGCCATGAAGGCAATCGAACCGTGGAAGAGCAGCCAGCGCCGGAAGACCGTGCCGGGCCGCGAGTCCGCGCCCCGGCGGTCGCGCCAGGTCACGGTCACGCTCAGGGCGAAGTTGACCTGGGCGGCGAGGAGGAAGGCGACAGCGTTCGCAAGCAGAGCATCCCAGCCGCGATGCGTCAGGAGGACGAGCAATGTCAGCTGGACCGCTGCCGCCGCGCCACCCGTCCCCGCGAAGCGCAGGGGACGGGTGGCAGGCGAGAGAGCCAGCCGTTGGAGCCTGGTGGGAAGGGAGCCGGTCGCGGCCATCTCTCGCTACCCTGTGTACTGGTAGAGCTGGGT
The DNA here is from genome assembly GCA_035295425.1 of Chloroflexota bacterium. GTDB lineage: Bacteria > Chloroflexota > UBA5177 > UBA5177 > UBA5177 > DATGJB01. The sequence goes on from DATGJB010000054.1 coordinate 7,428, forward strand.
ACCGGCAACGGTGATGACCCTGGAATGCTGCTGGATCCAGCTGGTGAGGGTATCGCTGCCGCCGCCTGGTCCGCCTCCGCCGCCCAGCAGGAAGTACCGCACGACACCCTGCCTGGCCAGTGCTGCGAGCTTTGCCGTGGTCAGGATGGGGTCGCTGCCGGTGAAGCCGCCCAGCGACATCACCGGCTGGCCGGTGGCGATGATGATGGGCGCCGCTTCATTGGAGCTGGGGGTCGCGACGAGGTACGTGGCAGTCCCGCGGTGCTTCTCCAGGTAGGTGATCAGCGACGGGCTGACCTGACCATCCGGACCACCGCCGTTCCGCGGGCCGAATGCTCCATGAAAGGAAGGTGGGCCGGTCCGGCCGTTCGACTGGCCGGTCGCACCGTTCGGCGCCGGAGGCCCGCCATTCGCTCCCGGAGCCCCGTTGCCGGGAGGTCCGCCGAACCCGCGTGGCGGCCCGCCGGGACCACCGAACCCGCCCGGGCCGCTGGAGACGCCGCTGGCGCTCGGCCCGGCGTGCACGATGGCGCCGGTCTGCGTGTGCTGCGTTGTGTAGGCGGCGAACGCGGTAGCCGGGGCCAGCAGTGCCAGCACGGCGAGGGCGGCAGAGGCTGCCGCCAGCCGCGTGCTGCGGAAGGGGCGCATGCGCAGGGCGGTCAAGCAGAGCGCGGCCAGCAGGCATCCGGCGACCACGAGCGGCGTGAGCCAGCGTGCCCAGCTGGGGTACGCGGCCAGGATGTGCGCCTCCACGCCGGCGGTGATGAGCAGGCAGAGCGGTAGCGTCCACCAGGTTCTGGAGCCCGGCTTGCGATACTCCTGCCAGAGCGCCACCACCCCGATCCCGGCGAGCGCGCTAATCGCCGGGGCGACCATCACCAGGTAGTACGTATGGTAGAAGAGTGCCACGCTAAAGAAGGCGCCGCAGGTGAGCAGCCAGCCGCCCCACAGCACCAGCGACCGCTGGTGATCGTCCAGGAGCCGGAAGCGCGGGCGGGTTTGCCGGAAGGCGATGATAAAGCCCAGGAGCGCGAGCACGAGCAACCAGCCGATCTGGCTGCCGAGCTGCGTATCCAGCAACCGCAGTACGCCGGTTGGTCCGTTTTCGCCCACACCACCGGGGCCGCCGTTTCTGCCACCGGGACCGCTCTGGACGCTGCCCTGCCCCGCTACCGCACCGGATGCGCTCCTCAAGAGTTGGCCGGTGCTCGTTCCGCTCACGCCGTGGTTGCCGGTGAGTCGCTGCAGGCCGTTGTAGCCGATCGCCAGGTCGATCTCGGAGTTGGTAGTCGTCGAGTCGACGTAGGGCCGGGCGCTTGCCGGTGTGAGATCGACGGCAACCGCCCAGGACAGTGACACCGCGAGCAGGACGATCAGGGCCAGGAAGAGGTTCCCCAGGCGCCGCCAGATGCTTTTCCGCGTGCCGAGCAGATAGACCAGGCCAAAGGCGGGAACGACCAGATAGGCTTCCAGCATCTTGATGTTGAAGCCCAGACCGACGATCGCGGCGCTGAGGAGCAGCCAGCGCAGCCTGCCGGTCTCGGCGGCCCGCAGCACTGCCCAGGCGCCAAGCAGCACACAGAGTACGAGCGTGGCATCGACGGTGTTGTTGCGCGCTGTGACCACGCTGATCGGCGTGACCGCCAGTGCCAGCGCCGCGATCAGTCCGGCTACGCGACCGAAGCTGCGCGCGACCAGGCGATAGAGCACGGCCACGGCAAGCACGCCGGCAAGGGCCTGGGGGAGGAGGAGCGCGACGCCGTTGAACCCGAGCAGCTTGACGCTGGCGACCTGGAACCAGAAGCCGAGCGGCGGCTTGTCGATTGTGACAAAGCCGCCGGGGTCAAAGGCGTTGAAGAAGAAGTTATGCCAGCTCTGCGACATGCTCTTGACGGCCGCCGCGTAGAACTCGTTGTTGTAGCCTTCTCGGCTGAGCCCAACGAAGTTCAGGATCGCCGCCAGGAGAAGAATGGCGAAAAGGCCAATCCGGTGCCAGTACTGATCGATCGAGAGTGTGAGGTTCCGCGCGGCCGGCAGCGGCCGGCCGGGAAGCACGCGTTCAGAGATCATGCCGTTTCCTTTCGGACTGGGGACGCTTTTGCTGTCTGCGCTTTCAGCCTAGGGAGCAGGCATGAGGGCTCGATGCGCTCGAGATGACCGTTTGGTGACGGCACGACGCCTCCGGCCGGCAGCCGGGACTGTCTTGCCGGCGTGTGGTCGCTGTATCAGCCGAGTGTGGAGGCCGCGAGCCGTTTACCGCGCAGCCGGGATGATTGCGTACCAGCGCTGGCGCCCCGACGCGAAGGTAGCGTCGCCGGAGAAGTGATAGGCGGGCACCAGGTAGAGACGCCCATGCTGTCCGCTGGTGAGGAGGGCGAGGACCGAGGTGTGCCGCAACACCCCGCGACCCACCTGGGTGGGCTGTGGGGGGAGCCCCAGCACGGCAAGCGGAACCCTGCCCCGCCGCACTTGCTGCCAGGCCACTGCTGCGCTCCGCACCGACACGCTCTGGCGGCGTGCGACAGGAGGGTAGAGTTGCGCATCGATCACGCGTCCCGCAGCATTCATGACAATTACCGCGGCCGGCAGATCGGCCGGGATCGCGCCGGTCCATCCAAACTGGACCGCGAAGCTGCCGGCGTCCTGCTCGTTTGGCGACACCGGGTGGAACACGGGATTGGAGGCAGGCCAGCCGAGGCGCGCTATCCACCGCCGGGCCGCCGCAATGGCCGCCGGAGTGACGCGCGCGAACGCCGAGCCCGAACCGGTCGAGCGGGTGTCGTGATAGATGAGCTTCCCGGTGACGAGTGAGATGGCGAGGCTGTGAGCGGCGGACGGCGAGGATTGGTTGACCACGTAGGCGAAGCGGTCTCCGTTGAAGGACCGATAGCGAACCGGACCGCGGATCCCGAGCGCGCGTGCCAGCGATCGGAGGCGGGGAACATCGAAGTGCGGGCCCTGGAGAGCGAAGGCCGGAGCGCTCGATGGCCCTCGAGACGGACCGACCCCGGGAAAGTGGATCGACCCCGCGAACGGTATTCCCGGCGGCACGTCGAGGTTGCTGGACCACGGCGGAGAAGAACCACCGCCCAGGCCGACCACCGGATAAGCCCGCAAGACCGCGTTCCTGTCGGGAGTCGGCACTCGGAAAGCTACCTGGTGAGTCGACGGGGTGCTGGAGCGGCCGAGCAGAAGAAGCAGCACGACCGCGGCGGCTGCCAGCGTCGCAAGGCCGCCCGCCGCCATCATCCACCGACGCAGCGGGTGCTTGCGCGGGCGTGCGGCGACTGCCCGCCGCGGGGCGGGAGCTCCGGTGAGACGCGCCCGGAGCGTCCGCACGAACTCCGGGTCCGGTTCCATCGCCGCAAAGGCCTCCTGGTCGCGCATCAACGGACCGAGCGTTTCCAGCTCGCGCTCGAGTGGGTCCCGCTGCCCCTCAGACATCGTGATTCCCTATCCGCGCTCGCAGGCTTGTCATGGCGCGGTGAAGCAGCTGCCGGGTTGCCCCTTCGTTTCGCCCCACCTGCGCGGCGACCTCCGGAATGGAAAACCCCTGCCAGTACCGGAGCTGGACGGCACGCCGCTGATCGGACGGGAGAGCGGCGATCCGGGAGCGGAGCCACTCGGCTCGTTCCCACCGCTCGACCACGACCTGCGGATCATCGTCCGAAGAGTGATTACCCTCGGGCTCCGGTACGGGATCGCTGCCCAGCAGCGTGATCCGGCTCGCCTGCTTGCCCTGATTGATCATCAGACGGGCGGCGATCTGGAGCAGCCAGGAGGAGAGCGGTACGCCACGCTCCTCGTACCGCCCAATGGCGTTGAGTGCCCGTTCGAAGGTCTGTGCGGTCACGTCCTCAGCTTCATCCCGATCTCTCGTGTGCGTCAGGCAAAAGGCGTAAATGCGCCGAACGTACAGATCGTAAATCTCACCAAAGGCAGAGCGATCGAGACGCGCCCGCTGGATCAGAGCGGGATCCGCCTCGGGATACATCCCGCCTCCTCAAAGTAGAACCGGTAGCCGCCGACTTTGTTACGGTCGGCGACCAGGTGATCCATCGTACTGGCCTGATCGAAATCCACCGTAACAATACCCGGCTTGGGCGGTTACAGAGACAGAACACAGTAAAAGGAGCTCAACATGAACGGCACTCGATGGATTCACCTCGGACAGACTCGACGAGAGATCATGCGTAACCTTCCCCGCACCCTGGTGGCCGGTGCCATCTGCCTCACCGCGCTCTCACCCACTGTCGGACTGGCAGACTCCAAACACGTTGCCTGTGCCGTCCCGTTCATCGTCGGCACGCAGACGTGCTACCCGCCTTCCCAGGAGCAAGTTGCCGGCAGACGGGTGCCCTGGGCGATCAGCCCTGACCAGGCGGTGCGCCGTACTTTTGGTCTCCCGCTGTCTCAGGTCAGTGTCGAGCAACTGTCAACGAACGACACTGAGATCGACTATATGTACGGACCGCTTCGCCATGACTACGGCCGGCAGGGCCAGTCACCCATTGCCATCCGGGTGATGGAGTACTCCGCGCCGATGCCCCAAACGGGTTGGAGCCGAACTCGGGCGAAGATCGTCGCGAGAGGAGGCCGCAAGTCCACGCCGCCCTGGGTCTCCAACGTTGTGGTGTGCGGGCAGCACATGCAGATCTCCCCGGCGGCAGACCCATCGCGAGCGCATCCCGCTTATGGCCCCTGGTTTCTTACCTCGAACTTCCCGTCGGGGCGCCACTCCTTCGGTATCGTCGCCAATGCCGGTCGCAAGATGATCGAGACGGTAGCCTGCCGCATGATCGGACGAGCCGGTTAGCATCCGGCATCGGTCATCGCGAACTTCCGGTGGGACAGCGGAATGGCTCGCAGCCGTCCGTTGTCCCATCGGCGATGGCCGCCCGACGCCCTACCCGATCTTTGGCGTGCGGCGCGCCATGGTGGGAGTGAAGTACTCAGATATGGCTCTGGCCAGTGCCATGGCCATGATCTGCTGACCCTGCCGGCTGGTGGCGATCGCCACCTCGGCATCGTTCGAGATAAAGACCGGCTCGACCACCACACCCGGCATCCGGCTCGCGCGATTGAACCAGGTGCGGACTGCCGGCCCCAGCTCGAGCAGGTGCCCATACGCCGCACCCTGCGCCGTGAGCGCCGGCGTGCCGGCTGTCGAGTCCGGCTGAGCGCCACGATCCGGCACCTGCCATCCCCGGCGGTGGAATGCGGATACCAGCGCTTGCTGCACCAGCCTCGCCAGGCGGCGGTTCCGGGCGGCAAAGGGACGTGCGCCGTCGTACAGGGTCTCGGTGCCACCGACGTACGGATCGTAAAAGGCATCGAAGTGAATCGCCAGCAGAAGCTGAGCGCGGGCAGCGTTGGCACAGTCCACGCGCGCCTGGATCTCGGCACGCGCGCCGCGCGCCGTGTAGCTCGAGCTCTGCATGTAGCCGGGCCGCAGGCGAGCCACCGCGGTATCCCCGGTGCGAGCCAGCACGACCCGGTCCCCGGCGGCGTGCAAGCGCACGGCCAGGTCGCGCGCGACCGCCAGGTTCAGTGTCTTCTCGTCGACATACGTTCCATTGAAGAAGGTGACCGCTCCGGTGTCGATGCCGCCGTGGCCGGCGTCGATGAAGACTGTGGGGCTGGTGGGACGGCTGCCGGCATACGAGATGCACGCTCCCCTGGTGAGCTCGGTGCGCGGTCCAAGGGGAACACCGGGTCCGCCAGGCCCGCGATCGGTGTCCGCCGAGCGTGCTCCTATGGTGGTGTGCGCGCTTGCCGGCGATTGCGTACCGCCGCAGGCGGCCAGCAGCACGAGGAGACATCCGCATCCGAGGAGATTCGCGATTCTGGG